>NZ_BAAAPN010000045.1:0-218080 GCF_039531165.1 Nostocoides vanveenii
GTCCGGGGTCGTGAACGTAGTGTCAGACATGTCGAGGTCTTTCGAGTGGGCAGAGTCGTAACTCCCATCATCGGAAGACCTCGACCCATCAACCCGACACCGACAGGCCCCCACGCCGACAACCGGCTACACCCTCAAATCGGAAGAGCCGGTTATCGTGACTGCGTGATGCGGGCGGGGGAAGTTGAGCCACTGGGCACGGTGGCCAATGTCATCACCGTTGCCCGGACCCTCGCCGGTGTCGGCCTGGGGATAGCGGCGCTGGCCGCGGGCTCGTGGCACCTGCTCATCGCCGCGTATGCCTGCTATTGGATCGGCGATATCTGCGACGGGATCGCTGCCCGCCGGCGTGGTCAGGAAACGATCTTCGGGGCTGTTTTCGATGTCGTTTGCGATCGGGCCTGCACGACGGTGGCGGCAGCGGCATTTGTCGCCCTCGAGCCGCATGCGGCGTGGCCGATCGCGCTCTTCCTCATCCAGTTCTGCATGCTCGATACGATGTTGACGCTGGCCTTCCTCTATTACCCGGGTGTGATCAGTCCCAACTATTTCGCCCGCGTCGATCGCCCGATCTATCAATGGAATTGGTCCCCGCTCGCGAAGGCCGCCAATACGTCCGTCGTTGTCCTGCTGTGTCTGGTCGGCGCGATAGTGCCCGCCCTCCTGTGGGCGGCCGCGATGACCGTCGTGAAGGTGATCTCGCTGCATCGTCTGTATGCGATTCGTCACGGCCGAGTCGAAGCGCGGCCGTCCTCGCCGGGTGCGTCCGCCCCATGATCACCACGCTTCTGGCGGCGATATCCCTCAGCGCAACGAATGCCGTTCCCGTGGCATTCGCCTATGGCATCGGTTCGGCGTTCATCCCGGTGCTCAATGCCGAGGTCTTCGTCGCGGCAGCGGTGGCGGCGATGCGGCACGCCTGGTGGTGGCCGGTCATCGCCCTGGCCCTGGGGCAGACCCTGGGCAAGTGTTTGATGTTCCTCGGGGCGCGGCGGGGCGCGACCTGGTTTCAGGGTCGCGAGCGGCGCCGCGAGGGGCCGGCAGAGCCTGGACCCTGGCGCACCCGGATCGCGCTGTGGAGCCGGCTGATGCTGGAGTTGTTGGACAGGCCTGTGCAGGGCTTTGCCGCGGTGCTCCTGGCCGCGAGTGTCGGCATCCCGCCGCTGGCGGTGGTCAGCGTAGTGGCAGGCACGCGCAAGTTGCCCTTCCCGATCTTCCTGCTCGCTTGCGCCATCGGACGTGTCGGCCGATTCATGACCATCGCCTGGCCGGTGGCTGCGGCCCTGACCTGATGGCGGACCGGCGAGGTTCCTCGCGGTAGCACGAGGGTGATCGTCCTGACCGCGAAACGTGGGTCGTCACAATGTTCCGTGATTTCCCGGTCACTCGTTACCATGACGCCGCCCGCCGTGCTTTTCCGGGCAAACGGCTAACAAGGAAGTTGGAGTCGATATGGCTCGGCAGCGCGGCGCACATGCCGCCCCATCGGCAATGGGTGGTTCGGGGAAATGGGTTGCGGCGGTCGCTGCTTTGGCCGCCACGGGTGGCTTGATCGCCTGGTCACCCTGGAGTTCTTCAGCCTCCGGGGATCCCACGACCAAGGCGGAAGCGACGACCTCGGGCTCGAGCCGCTCGAGCAGCACACCGACCACGAACTCCTCCTCATGTCCCAGTGCCTTCGCGCTATGGGCGGGGGCCGCGGACGACGGGCTGCTCGAGACCGGGTTCGCCGGAAGCGCCGGTGCCGGGTGCCCGATGCCGTAACCGCCGAGTTCACCGCTGCGTCGCCGGAGCAGGCCAAGATCGTCATCGGACCGGCAACGGCACCCACCACCGAAGCGGTGGCCACCTCGCAGGTCGTGCTCGGTATGCCGCGTGAGCTGGCCCGGGCCATCGGTTGGCCGAAGGCCCTTACCCCTGCCACCACCCAGAACCTGCTCAACCGCGATGTGACCTGGAAGAGTCTGGGCCACCCGGACTGGGGGACCTTCCGCATCACGAGCGCCGACCCCACCAAGTCCCTGGTGGGGGCGGTGGGCTTCGGGGCACTGACGACGCTGGCCAATGGAGGAAAATTCCTCACCAAGGCACCGAACTACGCCAATCCCACGAAGGCCGACTACGCCGTCGTGCACTGGGAGCAGCGCATCGAGACCGTCACCGACACCCAGGATGCGGCGGACGCGGCGATGGATGTCGACACCGTCGCGAAGTTTGTGAAGTCGACATCGGCGGTCGTGACGACCGAGCGTGCGGTCATTGCGCACAACCAGGCATTCCGGGCAATCCCTTCGTCGCCGTCCCGCTCCTGGACGGCGCAGCGAGCGTCCCGATTGTCGTGACCCCGGCCGAGTCCGCGGGTGCGGAAGGGGAGGCCTTCACCACATTCCGCACCTCGCCGGCGGGCGCTGCGGCCCTGCGGGACGCGGGCTATCGCAGCCTGATGGGCCAGGAACCGTTTGTCGGGGCAGCGGCCATCGCGCCGACCGCGACCGGGCCATTCCTTTTCACCCAGGAGATGGTCGACGGCATTCACTCCGCGTGGTCGCTGATGCACGCTCGCAACTCCACGCTCGCCGTGATCGACCTTTCGGGTTCGATGCGCTATCCCTTCGGTGACAGCAAGGTCTCCAAGATCGACCTCGTCCGACAGTTGGCGGCCCGGGCCTTCGACCTGGCCTCGCCCCGAGCAAATTCGTCCGTGTGGTTCTTCCACACCGTCGACGGCAAGCCGGTGACCGAGGACACGCTGCCGTTGCAGCGCAATGACACCCCCGTCGGCGGCGGCAAGGTCCACTCCGACGCCATGAAGGCGCAGATCGCGACGGTTCAACCCGGCGGCGGCACTCAGCTCTACCGGGCCGTTCAGGATGCCTTCGGCGAGGCCAACAAGAAGTATGCGGACGGATACCTGAACCAGGTGCTGATCATCTCCGACGGCAACAACGAGGACTCGGGGTCGAGCGTGACCCTGGCCAAGCTGTCGGCCTATGTCAAGGCGAACTACCACAAGGACAAGCCGGTCGTCGTCAACTTCTTCCTCATCGACCCCGGTGAACTTGGGGCCCCTGAAGAAGGTGGCCGCACTGACCGGGGGCATCGCGACGCACGTGACCAAGATGAGCCAGGTTCCCGACGACTTCGCGCAAGCGCTTTTCAGCTCCTGACGTCGGCATCCCGCACGGTCGAGCCCGGAAGGGGCCGTGAGCGCACCGCGCTCACGGCCCCTTCACTATGGCGAGGAGCTACTTCTGCACGAAGACCGCGACTGTCCGGGCCGGAACAGTCGCCGAGCCGGNCCGGGTCGCTGCCGCCAGCTTGCACCGGCGACAGGGCCAACGTCGTGCCGCTCATCCCGGGTACGACCTGAGTGACGGCGTTCGGGGTGGCATTGAACACCACGACCAGGCCTTTGAGCCCTGGGTCGAGGTCCGCGCCCACGGTGTCGTCGATGCGCATGACGATCACCCCGGGCGTGGCGTCCGCGGTGCCGCTGGCCGGGAAGGTGAGCTTCGCCTTGATCGCACCCGTGCTGCCGAGCCGGAAGAGGCGGGTGGAGTAGCGCAGTTCCAGCATCTGCTGGGCCTGGGCGGTTGCCCTGGCAACGTCCTGGGCGGACGGCTTGAGCGCGGCATTGCCCAAGAGCGGCCGCATATACGACCACTTGGCCTCGTTGTCGCCCTTGAGCGGCAGGCCATGGCCAAAGCCGTTGTCGTTGCCGGTCCAGTCGAGCCGGTTGAACCAGTCCCCGCTGTCGTAGGAGTTGCGATCGAGCGACTTGCTGCGCAACAGGTCCGCCCCGGCATGCCAGAAGGACGGCGTCTGCGCGAGCGCGGTCGTCGCCAGCGACAAGGTGTTCATCCGCACACGGTCGGACATCGACGTCGCGACGGGCAGCTTGAAGGTCAAGCTGTCGAAAAGCGTCTCGTTGTCGTGGGCGTCGACATAGGTGATGACTTCGTCGGGGTTGCTGGCATAACCGGCGGGGGAGCCGTTGTAGTCGACCTGTTTGCCGGTGGCGACCTGGCCCGAGGAGTTGAGCCGGAAGCTGAAGTCCTTCAGATTGCCGGCCAGCCCGAGTTGCACCAGGTCGGTGTCGTGCTGGAGGCTCGACGGGGCCCCATCATTGATTGCGGCGCCATTGGGGTCGGTGAACTCACCACTGCCGAAGCCCTGTTTGCGCGGGTCGTCGTCGAAGGGTCCACCGCCGCGGACCGCGTCGCGCAACCGGTCGCTGAAGGTGCCGATATGGGTCCCGCCCAGTTGGCCTTGGGTGGCCTGGGTGAAGAGCGCATTGTTCGCGACTTCACCGAAGTTCCACCCCTCCCCGTAGAGGTAGACCTTGGACCCGTCGACCCCGCTGTTGGCGGTGGTGAGCTTGTTCAGAGCCGCCCGGATCGCGAGCATATTGGCCTTGCTGTGGTGGCCCATCAGGTCGAAGCGAAAGCCGTCGATCTTGTAGTCGCGCGCCCACATGACCACGGCGTCGACCATGATCTGCTGCGCCAGCTGGTGTTCGGTGGCGATGTTCTGGCAGCAGGTCGAGGTGTAGATGTCTCCGCGCGCGTCGAGCCGCTGGTAGTAGTCCGGCACGACCTTGTCCAGCACGCTGGTCGGGGCCAGCCCCGACGTGGGGGTGTGGTTGAAGACCTGGTCGAGGACGACCCGCAGGTTGGCCTTGTGGAGCGCGCCGACCATGGTGCGGAACTCGGCAACGCGCGTGCCGCCGTCGGCCGCCGCGGCGGTCGATGCGTAGCTGCCCTCCGGTGCCAGCCAGTGGAAGGGGTCATAGCCCCAGTTGAAGGCATCGTTGGCGCGGATCGCGTCGATGCAGGCCTGCTGTTGCTCACTGTCCGGCGGGAAGTTGCCCAGGTCACATGCGGGAGTGGTCTGCTTGGCCGGGTCCTCCTGGATCGAGGCGATGTCGAAGGTCGGCAGCAGGTGGATGGTGTTCAAACCGGCGGCAGCGAGGGCCTTGAGGTGCTGCATGCCCTTGCCATTCGTGTTGAACGCGAGATACGAGCCGCGCAACTCTGCCGGCACGCTGGTGTCGCTGATCGAGAAGTCGCGGACGTGGAGCTCGTAGATGGAGGAGTCGACATTCTGCGCAATCCGCGGCTGCGGTGTCCTTGCCCAGACGCTGGGCCGGAAGGCGACGTCCTTGAGGTTGGCCGCGACCGACTTGGTCGAGTTCAGGCTTAGTGCGACCGAGTAGGGGTCGGTGACCTGGACGGTCTCGATGTTCCCGGTGGAGCGAACGTAGACCACGATCTCGTAGAGGTAGCGGGCGTTCTTCACACCGGTCGTCACCGACCAGGACCCGTCTGCGGCGCGCGTCATCGCCGTGCGCTTGGCCGTGCTCAGCGGCGCGTCCCCGGGCGCCGTCGCTGCCCACGTCAGCAGCGTGACCGTCTTTGCCGTCGGCGCCCACACCCGATAGGTGGGGCTGGTGCCGGCGAAGGACGCGCCATACGTGCGCGTCTTGGCGGAGGCGGCGTACAACGCATCCAGGACGTATGCCGTTTGCACCCCCGTCGCGTCGAGTAGCCCGCCCGCATTGGAGTAGAGGGCGACAGCGACTTGACCGCGCAAGATGGTCGGCGCCTTGGCCGCCGTGGTCGACCCCAGGCGCAGGGCGAGATAGCCCTTGAGCTCCGGGCGTGAGGCGGTGACCGAGGAGGGCAGCCCGGCCGGGTCGTAGGCTAGGCCCGCGGACGTGCTGCCCGGCAAGTCCTCGGCGTCGATCGTCATCCCCGCATTCGGTGCCCAGTGCAGTCGCCACTTCAGCAGCGCCGGGTTGGCGCCGTCGGGGACGGCGTCTGCCGGCCACGCCAGCAGGCCGGGCTGCACCCAGAAGGCCCTGGCCGCCTTCAGATTCGGGGCGGCACCCGATGCCGAGGTGGTCACGGTGATCTCGTGGGTCGCGAGGACATAACTGATGGTTACCACGACGCCATCACGAGGCAGGCTGAACGGGACATTGGCGCCGCCGAG
Source organism: Nostocoides vanveenii (assembly GCF_039531165.1). NCBI lineage: Bacteria > Bacillati > Actinomycetota > Actinomycetes > Micrococcales > Intrasporangiaceae > Nostocoides > Nostocoides vanveenii. The sequence goes on from NZ_BAAAPN010000045.1 coordinate 5,995, forward strand.
CGCGCCGCCGGCCCCGTAGTTCTCGTCCCAGGTGAGGTTGTGGGCGATCTTGAACTCGTAGTCGCCGGCCGGGATCTGGTCGGAGGTCCAGGTGTAGGTGCCGTCACCATCGAGGTCCTGCAGCCAGGGGTTCATGCAGTCCGGCTGCCAGTCGCCGCCCGAGGATCCACCCGTACATCCGAGTTCGGATTGCATCGACCCGGGAGCAGTGATGATCGGCCCCTGGACGTTGCTCGTCACGCCGTGGGTGGCGGGGTCGTAATAGAAGGTGATCTGACCGCCCGGGTGGTGCAGTGCGATGTTGCCGCCGTTCGGCGCGCCGCCCGCTCCGTAGTTCTCGGTCCAACTCTTATTGATGGCCGCCTTGTACTCGTAGTCCCCGGCCGGCAGGTCGAAGGTGCCCTTCCAGATGCCGTCCTTGACATCCAGCGTCAGCTGGTCGAAGGCACAATCAGGCTGCCAGTCGCCCGCATCGGTGCCGGTGCATCCCAACTCAGAGTTGAAGGAGCCGGGCACTGACACGAAGTCGGGCTGCGTCACCGGGCCGATCGACCAGGCAGTGACGCCGGCATCCTTGCCCGGCTTGTCGGACCGGTTACTTCCGGCCACCGGGATGGCCGCCGCCGAACGGGCAGCGATCGAGGAGTCGGCGGGCTGCGTGATGGCGACGGTCGCGCGTTTCGTGCCCTTCGTTCCTGGAGCCGGGACGCCGTCGACAGTGGCATACGAGGACGACGCGCTGTAGTTGCCGCTGGAATCCTTGACCACGACGCGATACTCCAGCAAGGTCCCCGTCGTGAGCCCGGAAACGTCCTGGTAGACGCTGTAGGGCGCCGCGTCATCGGTGCCGATCGTCTGCCACGTGGTCGTTCCGACGGGCCGGTAGGCGAAGGTCGTCTGGGCGAAGGCGTTCTGCGTGGTCGCGGCCGAGATCTGCGCCCGACCCTTGATGACCTCACCGGGCGCCGGCGAGGTCAGGTAGACAGGCGGCGCGGACGTCCGAGCGGCCACCTTCGCGCCGGCCTTGTAGACACGCACGGCGAGTGCCGGGACCGTCACCGACACGCGGCTGCCCGGCCCAGAGGTGAGGGCCGTCCCGCCGAGCAGGGGCGCAAAGCGCACGCCCGTGGTGAAGGTGTCGAAGCTGGCGGACTTGGCGCTGGTCGCATTGTTGACCACGACGAGATATTCGATGCCGCTGGCCCGGTCCACGCGGGAGAAGGCGTAGATGCCGGCGCTGTTGCTGGCATACCGGTGGACCTGTGCGCCATCGGCGAGGGCGGGGTTCGCGGCCCGGAGGGCTGCGAGCTTCGTGAGCTGCTGATAGAGGGGCGCCGTCGTCGCGTATCGGTTGCGGGAGCCGGAGGCGCCGGTGAGGTTGGACTCGCCGGCATACTGCGCGACCTTGGTGGCGAACATGTCCTGCCGGGCATCCTTGTCGCCGCCGGAGCCGATGAAACCCTGCTCGTCGCCGTAGTAGACGACCGGTTGGCCCCGCGTGAGGTACATCAGGGAGTTGGCCAGTTTGACCCGCGCCAGCAGGTCCGCGCCGCTGAAACCCTTGCCCGCGAGCATCATTCCCACACGACCCATGTCGTGGTTGCCGAGGAAGGTCGGGGTCTCGTAGACGTTCGAATCGGTGTCGGTGTACCAGTCATCGGTGCCGAAGAAGTCGCGCAGTGAGGTGGTCTCCTTACCCCCTGCGAAGTTGACGGCATTCGCCTGGAAGCCGAAGTCCAGGGTGGCGGGCAGCCTGCCGGTCGTCGTGTACTGGCTCATCAGCTTCGCGGCGCTCTCGTAGACCTCGCCGAACATGAAGAAGTCGGAGTTGCCGATCGCTGTCGCGTGTTCGAGCACGGCCGGCGCAAAGCGCTGCCAGAACTGCATGTTGACGTGCTTGACGGTGTCGATGCGGAAGCCGTCGATGCCGAGGTCGACCCAGGCGCTGTAGATGTCGGTCATGCCGTCGACCACTTCGGGCCGCTCGGTGAACAGGTCATCGAGGCCGACGAAGTCGCCGTACTCGCTGGACTCACCGGCGAAGGTCGAGTTGCCGCGGTTGTGATACATGGTCCGGTCGTTCAGCCACGCCGGCACCTTGACCGAGGCGTCCGCGGGAGTGCGGAAGGCGGGGGTGTAGGGGAAGGACGTGCCGGGGTCGAGCGTCGGGAAGGTGGTGGCGCCGGCATACGTCTTGTCGTCGAAGGTCTGGCCGGAGGCGTCCTTGTAGGGATAGGCGTCCTTCGAGCGGTAGTCGTCGCTGTGTTCGGCGTAGTCGATGACGTCGGCCGTGTGGTTGGTGATGATGTCGAAGAAGACCTTCATGCCCTTGGCGTGGGCCTTGCTGATCAGCGACTTCATCTCGGCGTTGGTGCCCAGATGGGGGTCGATCTGGGTGAAATCGGTGATCCAGTAGCCGTGGTAGCCTGCGCTGGCGTCGGTGCCGCTGCCCTGGACGGGGCGGTTCTTGAAGCTCGGCGTCAGCCAGATCGCCGTCGTCCCCAGACCCTTGATGTAGTCGAGTTTGTCGGCGATGCCCTTGAGGTCCCCGCCGTGATAAAAGCCCTTGTCGGTGGGGTCGAAGCCGGTGACCAGGCGGTCGCCGCTCAGCCCGCCGCGGTCATTGGCCGTGCTGCCATTGGCGAAGCGATCGGCCATGACGAAGTAGAAGCGTTCCTTGGTCAGCCCATTGCGCAACGAGTTGCCGGCCAGCGCCTTGTCGGCCGCGGTCACCGCACCTGGCAGGTCGGTCGGGGCGAGGCCCACCTTGTGCGTGGTGTCGTCATAGCTGAAGCGCAGTTGCGCGGGACCTTGGATGACCAGGGGCAGGTTGCCGCCACCGGGCCCGCCGTAGCTCTCGTCCCAGCCGTGGTTGATGGCGACTTTGAACAGGTAGCTGCCGGCCGGGACCGTGAAGACCTTCTCGTAGGTCGTGGTTCCCGCGATCGGGGTCAGGTCGGTCGTCGTGCACCCCGGGTCCCAGTCGGCGCCGCAGCCCAGCTCGTCCTGCAACGTGCCGACGAGCGTCGCGGTGCGGTCGGCGGCCGTCGCCTGCGCGACATGGGGGCCGGCCAGGCCGAACACGGCGAGGGCGAAACCGAGAACGGCGGCGATTGACCTGCGACGTTGCATAGTCGCTCCTTGATCGGGGAAGCTGTCGTCGTCACCCTAGTGCAATCACCGACAACGGCACCCCGAGCGACCGGGCACTATCCGGTCCGTCGGCAGGTCAGGGCACGACCGTGCGTCGCATTACCCAGCGCCACTTCGCAATCCGACGATCGCGGGTGAACCCAAGGTCGGCGAATAAGGTCTCGGGACCGGTGTGGAAGTAGGCGCCACGCTGTGGTGCGCGACCATCGACCTGCTCGGGATAGGCCTCGACGATCCCTCCACCGGCGGCGGCTATCTCGTGCAGCGCAGCGTCGACGGCGGCCCGGGCCACCCCGCGACCCCGCTGCCTGCCGGTGGTGAAGATGCACCCGATCCGCCAGGCCGGCAGTTCCGTCACGTCCTTCTCGTAGGCCTTGACGTTCTTGATATTCGGCAGCTCGGCCGGCGAGCCGAACTGACACCAGCCAATGCAGGCGTCGCCCTCATAGACAAGCACATTGGTGCACTATCCCGCGCTCGACGAGAGACTTCTTGGCGGCCCGGTTGCCCTCCGGGCTGCCGGCCGAGAAGCCTTCGGGGTGGAATCCCATGCACCAACAGCCGCCCCACACGCCATGGTTGGTCTCGACGAGTGCGGCGAAATCGGGCCACGTCTCAGCGGTGAGCAGGCGGGTTGTCAACTGCCCGGGTACGGGCGAGTCACCCACGGTCAGGCCTTGCCCAAGCGTCCACACGTCCTATCCTGCCCCTCCCGGCCGGCCCGTCGTTTCCAGCCGCGCCAGCACTAGTGCCCGTATGCCGTGTGCTGCGCTCGCGGACACCTCACCGAGTTGTCGGTGGGACTTTGTAGAGTCGCTGATCGTGACCACGACCTCGAACGATCGGCAACTCCACCGCGACACCCTGGCGGTGCGTGGTGGCATGCGTCGCAGCCAGTTCGAGGAGACGGCCGAGGCGATGTACCTGACCTCCGGCTACGTCTACGCCAGCGCGGAAGAGGCCGAGGCGACCTTCAAAGAGGAGATCGAACGCTTCTCCTATTCGCGGTACGGCAACCCGACTGTCGCGATGTTCGAGGACAGGCTGGCTCTCCTCGAAGGCGCGGAGGCGGCATACGCCACGGGGACCGGGATGGCCGCGGTGTTCGCGGCGCTCGGCGGCCTGTGCGGTGCCGGCGACCGGATCGTCGCCAGCAAGGCACTCTTCGGCACGTGCTACACGATCTGTGCGCAGGTGTTGCCGCGCTGGGGCGTCGAGGCGGTCTTCGTCGACGGCAGCGATCTGAACGCGTGGCGCGAGGCGCTCTCGGTGCCGACCACGGCGGTCTTCTTCGAGACCCCCAGCAATCCGACGATGCAGTTGGTCGACATCGCCGCCGTGTCCGAGATCGCCCACGCGGCCGGTGCTCAGGTCGTTGTCGACAATGTCTTCGGCACGCCGGTCTTCTCCGCGCCGCTGGCCCACGGCGCGGATGCCCTCGTCTATTCGGCGACCAAGCACATCGACGGCCAAGGGCGCACCATGGGTGGCGCGGTGCTCGGTTCGGCGCAGTTCGTCACAGAGATCGCCCAGCCGATGATCCGCAATCTCGGGCTGGCGATGTCGCCGTTCACGGCGTGGGTGCTCGTGAAGTCGTTGGAGACCCTGGACCTGCGAATGGCCAAGCAGGCCGACAACAGCCTGCAGGTCGCGCAGTGGCTGGAGGCCGATGAGCGGGTGGCTCAGGTGTGCTACCCGTGGCTCGCCTCGCATCCCCAGGCTGACCTCGCGCGCCGCCAGATGACCGGCGGCGGGTCCGTCGTGACCTTCACGCTGAACGCCGACAAGGCCGCAACTTTCCGCGCGATGAATGCCCTGCAGATCGTCGACATCTCCAACAATCTCGGCGATTCGAAGTCGTTGATCACCCATCCCGCGACGACGACGCATTTCCGGATCCCCGAGGAGGAGCGCCTGAGCCTGGGCATCACCGAGGGGACGATGCGCCTGTCGATCGGGCTGGAGGACCCGCGCGATCTCATCGCCGATCTGGACAGGGCCTTCGCCCAGCTGGCCTAAGGAGCGGCCTGGAACGAGCCTCAGCCGAGGATGCCCCGGAAATAGGGCGCGACCTCGGCGACGTCCGGCCCTGGCCCGATGACATAGGCCCTGATCCCGCCCTGGTCCTTCGCCCAGGGCGCCATCAAAGCCTTGGTGACGGACAGCGGCACGAAGCCGCCGGGCTCGGTGCCCGCGACGGGGACGATCAGCTGGGCACCCTGCATCAGATCCCACCGGGTGGTCTGCGTCCCTGCGGCATCCTGCCCGTGCAGGCCGATGCGCACGCTCGCCGTATGCCCGTATGCGCTTATCACGGTTCTCGCCGTCTTCCCCGACGCAGCGGCCGCGGTGGCCTTGCGGTAGTCCGTGGCCTCCTGGGCGGACGGCGTCGTCGAGAACAGCAGGCTCGGCGAGTTCCGGGCCGTGTTTGCGAGGTCGTAGACGCACACCGACAGACTCTCGGCGGACGTGATGGTCGTGGCCGATGGGCTCTGACCGGATGGCGGATCGGCGGCACAACCGTTGGCGTCGATCGCCACCTCCCGAGCCGACTCAAGGATGCGGTGCCGCAGATCGGTGTCCTTGCCGAAAACGGTCACGGTCACCTCACCGACCGCGCGGGTCTCGCGCACCACGCCATCGCCATACGTCTGCGTGCCCACGTCAACGGGCGCGCCGAGCCAGGCGGCGTCGACGACTGGGTGGGAGTCGGGCCCGCCGTCGCCGCAGGCGTCGGTCATCATCACCGGCCGACCGACGTATGGCGTGTTGTCCGGCACGAACTCGTCGGTGGAACTGCCCGGCACAGTGAAAGCCCGCAGGCCGCTGCAGTCCATCCGGCCGCCACCATTCCATTCCGGCGTGGTCGGCGTGCCTCCCCAGCCCCACTCGGCAGGCACCCAGATTTGCACCCCGCCATAGGACTCGGGCCGCCAATCCGCCGGTATGCCGTTCGGTCGCGTTGCGCCATCGGCTCCGGTCGCGCTCGCCGCTCCTGTCGCTGACGCCGACCCGCCCAGTGCCGCCGTCGGGTCGGCCGGTGCGGCCGGACCGCGCCATTGCGCAGCGACCGGGATGGCGATGACGGCGGCGGCGACGGCGGCGGGCACGGCCCAGCGCCATGGCGAGCGGGTCGAGCGGGTGCGGCGGGTCGGCAACTCCACCCCTGTGCCGCCCGGGCCACCCCAGCCACCCGCGGCGGCCTCGGCAGCGTCGTTAGCCAGGTCGGCCGCGCTGCGCCCCGCTTTCGTCGCGGTCCGCGGCAACCGCTGGGTCAGCTGCACGGGGGCATCGGCGGCGTGGTGGGTCAGGCCGGCGCGGAAGATTCGCTTCAGGTCGTCATCGTCATAGGTGGTCATCGGTCCTCCTCGGCCAACAAGGTGCGCAGCGCGATCAGCGCGCGATGGATGGGCGATCGGGCGGTCGCCGGCCGGCAGCCGAGCATCCGGGCGATCTCGTCGTAGTCCAGGTCCTCGGAGAAGCGCAGCACCACGGTAGCGCGCTGCTGCGGTGGCAACTGGGCACAGACCCGCCAGACCGCGTCCTGCTCGATCAGGCGCGTGCCATGGTCCGGGTGGTCCAGCACTGCCGGCTCAGCGACGACGACCTGACGCTTGCCGAAGCGGCGCCACGCCGAGATGCGGGCATTGGCGATGGCCCGCCGCACATACGCATCGGCGTCGCCCGGTGACTCCAGTCGCTCCCAGCGCTCGAATGCGCCGGCCAGCGCGCTCTGCACCGCATCCTGCGCGGCCGTCGCCGACCCCGTGACGAGATGCCCGAAACGCAGGAACGCGGGCAGACGGGACGCACCCACGTTTCGAACGTCAGCCCCTCCACGCCGGTCCCCATGCCGTATGCACGCCCGAGCACCGGTTCCTGTTGCACGCGCAGGGCGCAAATGTCCGCCGCACCTGCGGCGCGCGCCCCACGACGGTGGGGTGCCAGCCCGCCCCGCCACGCCTCACCGCGGCAGGGCGTCCAGCACCCACGGCCGGCCCGCGCGCTCGGGGCCGGTCAACGAAACGTCGAATTCCGCCGCCAGCAGGTCCACCAGCGCCGCCGGCCGCCGGGGGTCGGCGGGACTCTCGCACAGTGCTCGAGCCACCAGCCCGCGGGTGTGCTTGGCCCAGTGACTGGCCCCGGGCACGCGCACCGCGACCCAGCGGCCGGCGAGCGGCCCGCTGGGGGCCCAGGTCGCGGCATACGGGCCCGACCGGCAGTCGACGATCAGGCCAGGACCGGCGGCGGGTGCGAGCACGGCGTCCAAAGCCGCCTTCCACCGGTTTGTGGGGCGTCCGGCCCCCGGCAGGTCAGCGTCGATCGCGGTCCGGTAGGGCGCGATTCGGTCGCCCGGGCGGGTCACGCCGTAGACCGCCGAGGAGATGAGCAGGCGGCGTGCGGCTCGCCGGCGGCCCGCGGGGGAGAGGGTGGCCCAGGACAGCGCGTCATACAAAACGCCCGTGTAGATCTCGATCGCGGGCTTGGCGGGTGCGACCCGGAGGCGCAGGTTGGCATCGACTTCCGCGCCGAGCGTCGCCGGCACGCCGAGCACCTCCATCGCGTCCGGCAGACGGGATGCGTCGATCAGCCCGTCGATGATCTCCTCGCGCACACCCGTCAGCGCGGGGAAGGAGAGCGATTCGAGCCGCATCGGCGTTCCCCGTCGCGAGCGGGCCTTGGTCTCCGAGGGGGGCAACAGGATCAGCACGTGCCCGAGTATGCCCAGGGGCGCGGTGCGCACGGCTTACCCCGCGTTCGCAACGGATATTTTCCCGTGCGAACGAGGGGTTTGTGGCATCGGGCGGGAAACCTGCACCGATAGGTTGGCCGTCATGACCGAGCAGCCGATGCGGACGCGATTCAGCGACGAGGGCATCACCCAGGTGCTCGGGGACGATCGGCTCCGGGCACGCTTCGCGGCGATCCGCGCAAGCTTCGAGGTGCCCGAGGATTTTCCCGAGGCGGTCCTCGCGGAGGCCGACGCGGTGGTCACGGCCCCCCTTGATCGGCCCGAGCGCGACGAGAGCGCCATCCCGTTCCTGACCATCGACCCACCCGGCTCGATGGATCTCGACCAGGCCCTGCACATCGAGCGCGCCGAGGGCGGCTTCCGGGTGCGCTACGCCATCGCCTATCTGCCGGCGTATGTCGCGCCAGGCGGGGCCATCGACGCCGAGACGCGCGAGCGCGGGCAGACGATCTACTGCCCCGATGAGCGGACGCCCCTGCATCCGACCCAGCTCAGCGAGGGCGCGGCCAGCCTGCTCCCGGGGCAGGTCCGGGCGGCATACGTCTGGGACATGCACGTGCGTGACGACGGCGAGGGCGACGCCGTCGAGGTCTACCGGGCCCTGGTCCGCAGCGTCGATCGCTTCGATTACGCCCAGGTGCAGGACCTGATCGACGGCGGCACCGAGGACGAGCGTCTTCTGCTGCTGAAGGAGGTCGGGGAGCGGCGGATTGCCTTCGAGCAGCGTCGCGGGGGGGCCAGCCTGCCGATGCCGGAGCAGGAGGTCACCCAGGATGCCGAGGGTCATTTCGTCCTGGGCTTTCGGCCCCCGCTGCTCGTGGAGGAATGGAACGCCCAGATCTCCTTGATGACGGGCATGGCGGCGGCCGAGTTGATGGCCACGGGGGGCATCGGGATCCTCCGCACGCTGCCCGACCCCGACCCGGGCGCGGTGTCCCGCTTCCGGCGGCAGGCGCACGCGCTCGGTATCGTGTGGCCCAAGGACGAGCCCTATGGCGCCTTCCTTCGCCGTCTCGACCGGACCGATCCCAAGCATCTGGCGCTGATCTACGACGCGACCTCGCTCTTTCGCGGGTCCGCCTATCAGGCCTTCGACGGTCAGTTGCCCGACCACCCCGAGCACGGCGCGCTCAACGCGATCTACGCCCACGTCACCGCTCCGTTGCGCCGGTTGGTCGACCGCTTCGGGCTGGCCGTCGCGGAGGCGCTCTCGCAGGGTGGCGAGGTGCCGGCCTGGGCGCGCGAGGCCCTGCCCGGCCTGCCGGCCGTCATGGCCGAGTCGGGCACCCGAGCCAGCGGCGTCGAGCGGGCCTGCACGGATGCGGTCGAGGCCGCCGTTCTCGAGCCCCGGGTGGGTGAGAAGTTCGAGGCCGTGGTCGTCGACAGCCTCGCCAAGGGCCGCCTCCTGCTGCAGTTGACCGATCCCGCGGTCGTCGCCTCGGCCAAGGGGCAGGCCGAGATGGGTGCCGTCGTCACGGCCCAGCTGGTGCGCGCCGAGGTCGAGACCGGCGCCGTGGGCTTCGAGCTCGTCCCCGCGTCACGTGCCGCGAACAACGGGCCGGAGGATTCACGCCCTGGGTTCTGAGCGGCATACGGCAGGTGGTGGAAGAGTCGGCCGATACGCCGGATTCTGTTCCCGCGCCGCGGAATCCGCGACACGGGCGACGGTCATCCATCTCGGGTCGCCGTTGCCGACGACCTCTTGCGTCCTACCCGTGTGCTCGGGCGGGCCGCCCTCGAACGCACACTGTTCGGACTTGCTCCCGGTGGGGTTTACCGAGCCGGCCTGGTCACCCAGGCCGCTGGTGGTCTCTTACACCACCCTTTCACCCTTACCGCACCCAGCACGTATGCCGTGTGCGGCGGTCTGCTCTCTGTGGCACTGTCCCGCGGGTCACCCCGGGTGGCCGTTAGCCACCACCGCGCCCGACGGAGTCCGGACGTTCCTCGGCCGCGGCCCAGGGGCCGCGGACGCGACCGCCTGGCCGACTCTTCCGCCCGTAATGATAGGTGCCCGCCATGGGCGGCCGAGATCGCGCCGAGCCCACATTAGGGTTGGCGGGTATGAGGCTGACCCACCTGGGCCATTCGTGTGTCCTGATCGAGATTTCCGACGCCCGCATCCTCACCGACCCGGGTGCCTTCACCCCGGACCTGACGGGGATCACCGGGCTCGACGCCGTGATCATCACCCACCAACACCCCGACCACTTCGACCAGGCCCGGCTGCCCGCCTTGATGAAGGCCAACCCGCACGCCCGCCTGATCTCCGACTCCGAGAGCCTGATGGTCCTCGGTGGGCTCGGCCTAGATGCCACCGGCCACGACGCGAGCACCGCCAAGATCGGCGAGGTCCACGTGACCCCGATCGGCAAGCAACATGCCCTGATCAACGACGCAGTGCCCCGGGTCGCGAATGTCGGTGTCCGGCTGGAGGCCGAGAACGAGCCGACGATCTATCACCCCGGCGACACCCTCGATGAGGATCCCGGCCGGGTCGACATCGTCCTGTTCCCGCTCAACGCCCCCTGGCAGCTGGCGCGCGATATGGCGGCTTTCCTCAAGCGGATCAACGCCCCGACCGCGGTGCCCATCCACGACGGTCTCCTGCGCAAGAACGGGCGCGACATCTACCTCGACCACGCTCGCAGTTTCGGCAACCGCTCCACCGAGATCCTCGACCTCGCCGGCGAAGGTGAGTACGTCGTTCGACAGGACCTCTGAGCCGGCCGCTCCGCCCCCGGTCCTTGCGCCCCTGCTGCCACGCCAGGCCCGGGTGTTGCTCCTCGGTGTCGATCTGGCCCCGTTGGCAGGCCGGCTGACGACAAGTAGCGCCCATTGCCTGCTTCTCGACATCGATGCCGACGCGCTGCGTGGCCTGCACCTGAACGCACACACGCAACCGGTCGTCGGCGACCCGGGGCGGCTGGCTATCGGCGGCCGAACCGTCGATCTCATCGTCGCCGGCGACCAGGCCAGGCGCCTACCTCGGGCCACGCTCGCGGGCGCGATCGCCGGGTGGTCCGGACACCTGCATCCGGGCGGTCACCTGGTCAGCGCGATCGTCCGCGCACCCACGACGGCATCAGTGCCGGCCGACCGGCTCGGCGAAGCGGCATACGACCGGCTGTGCGAAGCGGCGGATCTTGCCTATCTCGCGCGCTACTCCGACCTGGATGGCGGGCCCTTCCACGACGGGGCCCCGTTCGCCGTCAGTGTGCACCGCAAGCGCTGACCGCCGTGGAAGAAGCGGGGACGTGGCGCATTCCACGTCCCGCACCGCGGAACATGGCACGCGGCACGACTTAGGGTCACCTAAGCTGGTGTCGTGCCGAAGACGCGGTCGGTCGCCGCCAAGAAGAAGTGCTGCAAGGACAAGCCGCGCTGCAAGAAGTGCCCCGTCACGCTCAAGCGCCTGACCGAACTCGGGTATGCCGAGCGGGAGGACAAGCGCACCTACAGCGTGCTGACGACGGTGCCGGCCAAGGCGCTCAAGATCGCCCGCCAGCGCTGAAGCGTCAGTCCTCGAGCCCCTGCTCGTCCCACGCCCGGTCCTCGTCGTCCCAGGCCTTGGTGCGGGCAGCGGCGCTCTCCAGTGCCTTTGCGGCCTCGTCCTGCGTCGCATAGGGACCCATCAGGTCATCGCCCTGACTCTTGTTCTCGTCGGACTCAACCTGACCGCTGACGACGTTGTACCAGAAGGCCACGGGGGGCTCCTTTCGCGTGATCGCGCACCGGCGCGTGCTTAGACTCCACCGTATGCCGCTGACCTACGCAAGTGTGACTCCGGGCGTGATCTCTGCGCGCCGGCCCGTCCCGGGGGCCATCGCTCGCCCCGAGTATGTCGACCGGCCGGCACCCGCGCGCTACACCGGGCCCGAGGTCAAGGACGCCGAGACGATCGAGAAGATGCGGATCGCCGGCCGGATCGCCGCCCAGGCGATGGCGGCGGCGGCAGCGGCCATCGCCCCGGGCGTGACGACCGACGAGATCGACCGGGTCGGGCACGAGTTCCTCCTTGACCATGGCGCCTACCCCTCGACCCTCGGCTACCGCAGCTTCCCCAAATCGCTGTGCACCTCGGTCAACGAGGTGATCTGTCACGGCATCCCGGACTCGCGCCGGCTCGAGCAGGGCGACATCGTCAATATCGACATCACCGCCTTTATCCACGGCGTGCACGGCGACACCGATGCCACCTATGCCGTCGGCGAGATCGACGAGGAATCCCGGCTGCTCATCGAGCGCACCCATGAGGCGATGATGCGCGGCATCAAAGCCGCCACCCCGGGCCGCGCGATCAATGTCATCGGCCGGGTGATCGAGTCGTATGCCCGCCGCTTCGGTTACGGCGTCGTGCGCGACTTCACCGGCCACGGCATCGGCACGGCCTTCCACAGCGGCCTGATCGTGCCGCACTACGACGCCGCGCCGCACTATGCGACGCTGATCGAGCCCGGTATGACGTTCACCATCGAGCCGATGCTCAACCTCGGCACGCACGAGTGGGAGATGTGGGACGACAAGTGGACCGTCGTCACGGGGGACCGCCGCCGCTCCGCTCAGTTCGAGCACACGATTCTCATCACCGAGCGCGGCAACGAGATCCTCACCCTGCCCTGAGCGGGACCGCCGCGTGCACGCCGCGCAAGGGGTCTTAGGCGATGGAGTCACTCCCAGAAGGAGTGCTCCTCGGCCGGGAAAGTGCCGGCGGCCACGTCGGCGGCATACGCGCGGGCCGCGTCGGTCAGGGTGCCGCGCAGGTCGGCATACTTCTTGACGAAGCGGGGCGCGCGGCCACCGCGCAGGCCGGCCATGTCCTGCCAGACGAGTACCTGGGCGTCGCAGTCGGGCCCGGCGCCGATCCCGATCGTCGGGATGTGTAGCGCCTCGGTCACCGCCCTCGCCCCAGGCGCGGGGACCATCTCCATGACGACCGCGAAGCACCCGGCCGCCTCCAGTGCCAAGGCGTCATCCATCAGCTTCTCGGCGCCCGCACCGCGCCCCTGAACCCGGTAGCCGCCGAGCACGTGCTCGCTCTGCGGGGTGAAGCCGATGTGCCCCATGACCGGTATGCCGGCCCGCACCAGCAACTCGACCTCGGGAACCATGGCGGCGCCGCCCTCGAGCTTGACGGCGTGGGCTAGGCCCTCCTTCATGAAGCGGGTCGCGGTGGCGAGGGCCTGTTGCGGGCTGGCCTGATAGGAGCCGAACGGCAGATCGGCGACAACCATCGCGTGTTTGGCGGCGCTGGTAACCGCGCGACACAGCGGCACCAGGTGGTCGACAGTCACCGGGACAGTGGTCTCGAAGCCGTAGACATTGTTGCCGGCGCTGTCGCCGACCAGGAGCACAGGAATGCCGGCCTCGTCGAAGATCTCGGCGGCATACATGTCGTATGCCGTGAGCATCGCCCACTTCTGCCCCTTCTCCTTCATCGACAGCAGATGGGGGATGCGCACCCGGCGCTGCGGTGCCGCCTGGGCGCCGGTGCCATAGGGGGCGGTGGTCTCGGGGGCTGGCGTCGTCATACGCCCGATCCTAGGGTCGGCAGGAAATCAGTCGCGTGCTAGCGGCCCTGGACCGCTCGTCATTGCGATAGAACACCCTGGCGAGCAAAATTGTCGTTACCCCAGGGTAGATATCCGCGGCTCTTCGTGCTTGCCTAAGACCGGTCGCCTACCGACGACCAAAATTCCATGGGAGGAAGCACGTGAAGAGACGGCACGTGGGAGCAGTGTCAGGGGTCGCGGTCGCCGCGGTTGCCCTGGCCCTTGCCCCGTCGAGCGCACAGGCCGGGTCATCGCCGGCCGCGTCGCCGAAGGACAGCAGCATCAAGTTCCGCCCGGGTGGGGACTCGCTCCCCAACCCGCTCGCCGACGCGCAGGCCAAGTTGCGCCAGGACGCGGTCGCCAAGCTGCTCAGCGGCCAGGCCACCCTCGAGGGCAGCGGCGCGAACCGCACCATCAAGATCCCCGGCAGCACCGCCCCGGAGGCGCGCGGCACTGCCGCCGCGAAGGGCCGCTGGGTCTGGTACCCGACCAACCGGGAGGAGACGATCTTCTCCATCCTCACCAATTTCGGGTCCAAGACGATGGCGGCCACCGGTGGCTCGGCCGGCCCGATGAAGAACCAGATCCCGAAGCCGGACCGCAACTGGGACGGCAGCGCGACCGACGACAACAGCACCTACTGGGTCGACGACTTCAACCGCGCGCACTACCTGAACATGATGTTCGGCAAGGGCGAGTCGTTCAAGGACTTCTACCTCAAGCAGAGCCAGGGCCGCTTCCTGGCCAAGGGCGACGTCTCCGACTGGGTCACCGTCCCCTACAACGAGGCCCGCTACGGCCATAACCCGGTGGCCGGCGACGGCACGTCCGAGGCTGACGGTTACTGGAACTACGTCAAGGACACGGGCAACTCCTGGTACGACGCGCAGAAGCAGGCCGGCAAGACTGACGCCCAGATCAAGACCTATATCAAGCAGTTCGACAAGGTCGACCGTTACGACTACGACGGTGACGGCGTCTATAACGAGCCGGACGGCTATATCGACCACTTCCAGGCCATCCACGCCGGTGAGGGCGAGGAGGCCGGTGGCGGCGCTCAGGGCGAGGACGCCATCTGGAGCCACCGCTGGTATGCCTTCTCCACCGACTACGGCAAGACCGGCCCGGCCTTCAACAAGGCCGGCGGCACGCAGATCGGCAACACGGGCATTTGGATCGGTGACTACACCACCGAGCCGGAGAACGGCGGCCTCGGGGTCTTCACGCACGAGTTCGGTCATGACCTCGGCCTGCGCGATTACTACGACACGGCCGACGGCACCGGCATGGGCAACAGCACCGCCTTCTGGACGCTGATGTCCTCGGGTTCGTGGCTAAACAAGGGCGGCGACTCGATTGGCACCACGCCCGGCTACATGGGCCCCCACGAGAAGCTGCTGCTCGGCTGGCTCGACTACGACCTGGTGACCTACGGCCAGAACCGCGACGTCCGCGTCGGCATCGCCAACAAGGACGGCGAGCAGTTGCCGCAGGCCGTTGCTGTGCTCCTGCCGAAGAGGCAGCACGTCGAGGTCTACAACACCCCGTATGCCGGTGCCAGCGAGTGGTGGAGCGGGTCTGGTGACAACCTGCAGAACACCATGTCGCGTTCGCTCGATCTGACTGGCGCCAGCACCGCGTCGGTCTCGGCGATGATGTGGGCCGAGATCGAGGAGGGCTACGACTACCTCTACGCCGAGGCCTCCACCGACGGTGGGAAGAACTGGAATACGGTCTGGAGCTACACGGGCGTCAACCCGAAGTGGGCCCCGGTCACCATCAGCCTCAACGCCTACGCGGGCAAGAAGATCGACTTCCGCTTCCGCTACGGCACCGACGGCGGTCTCGCCGAAGCCGGCGCCTTCCTTGACAATATCGTCGTCAAGAAGGGCTCCACCACGATCTTGACCGATGGCGCCGAGAACGGCGACAACGGCTGGACGCTGAACGGCTTCAAGCGGACCACGGGCACCGAGACCGTGCTCTCGACGAACTACTACCTCGCCGAGAACCGCGTCTACAACGGCTACGACGCCACCTTGCGGACCGGCCCGTACAACTTCGGCTGGTCGAACACCAAGCCCGACTGGGTGGAGCGGTTCCCCTTCCAGAACGGTCTGCTCGTCTGGTACGTCGACAACTACTACGCCGACAACAACACCTTCGCCCACCCGGGCTCGGGCTTCGCCCTTCCGGTCGACGCCCGTCCGGCCCTGATGGCCATCGCGGGCAGCCCTCTGACCAACCGGCGCAGCTCCTACGACGCCACCTTCGGCGTGGAGAAGACCGACGCGGTGACCCTGCACAAGAACGGCATCGCGCGGACCTGGCCGTCCGTGATGGGCATCCGGACCTTCGACGACACCAACCCCAACAAGTACTGGAGCGCGGGCAACCCGCAGAACTCGGTCAAGGTTGCGGGTACGGGCACGAAGATCACCGTTGCCAAGTCCAACAGCTCCGGCTGGGTCCTCGACCTGCAGGTGCGCACCAAGTAGGCCGCCTCCCGGCCGAGCGGGTGGGCATCGCCCGAGCGGCCGAACGGCATACGTCACGAATAGCGGCAGTGCCCCGGGAGCGATCCCGGGGCACTGCCTCGTTTACTTCCGCGTAACACGGGTGGGGTTGGATGGGCGCATGGATCGTCAGCAGGAGTTCGTCCTGCGGACCATCGAAGAGCGAGACATCCGGTTCGTGCGCCTGTGGTTCACGGACGTCCTCGGCACGCTGAAGTCCGTGGCCATCGCCCCGGCTGAGCTCGAAGGGGCGTTCGCGGAGGGCATCGGCTTCGACGGCTCGGTCATCGAGGGGTTCGCGCGGGTCTTCGAGTCCGACATGCTCGCCAAACCGGACCCGGCCACCTTCCAGGTGCTGCCGTGGCGGGGCGAGGCGCCCGGGACCGCGCGGATGTTCTGCGACATCATGCTGCCCGACGGCACCCCGAGCATCGCCGACCCCCGCAACGTGCTCAAGCGCACCCTGGCCCGCTGCGGCGAGCTCGGCTACACCTTCTACACCCACCCCGAGATCGAGTTCTTCCTGCTCAAGAGCGGCTTCGCCCCGGGGCAGCGACCGGAGCCGATCGACCAGGCCGGCTATTTCGATCATGTCCCCAAGGGCATGGCGCACGACTTCCGGCGCGCGGCGATCTCGATGCTGGAGTCGATCGGCATCTCCGTGGAGTTCAGCCATCACGAGGGCGCGCCCGGCCAGAACGAGATCGACCTGCGGTATGCCGATGCGCTCACCACGAGCGACAACATCATGACCTTCCGCACGATCATCAAGGAGGTCGCCTATGAACGAAACATCTACGCGACCTTCATGCCGAAGGTCTTCGCCGAGCACCCGGGCTCGGGCATGCACACGCACATGTCGCTCTTCGAAGGTGACGCCAACGCCTTCTACGAGGCCGGAGCGCCCTATCAGCTCTCCGCGGTCGCCCGGCAGTTCATGGCCGGCATCCTGCGGCACGGCGCGGAGATCACCGCGGTGACCAATCAGTGGGTCAACTCTTACAAGCGCCTCTGGGGCGGCGGCGAGGCGCCGGCCTATCTGACATGGGGCCACAACAACACCTCCGCCATGCTGCGGGTCCCGATGTACAAGCCACTTAAGGGCCAGAGCAGCCGGGTCGAAGTGCGTTCGATCGACCCCGCCTGCAACCCGTACCTCGCGTATGCCGTGCTGCTCGCCGCCGGTCTGAAGGGCATCGAAGAGGCCTACGACCTCCCGCCGGAGACCGAAGAGGACGTATGGACGCTCACCAATGGCGAGCGCCGCGCTCTCGGCATCGAGCCGCTGCCCGGGTCGCTGCACGAGGCGATCGCGGTCATGGAGCGCAGCGAGTTGGTCGCCGAAACCCTCGGTGAGCACGTCTTCGACTTCTTCCTGCGCAACAAGCGCCAGGAATGGGAGGACTACCGGCGCCAGGTCACGGCCTACGAGCTGGAGCGCTACCTGCCCCGGCTGTGATCGCCGATTCCCGTTATAGGTTGCTGCCTGTGGCTGCCGCGCGGACCGAGAGTGCCGGAGCCATGTTTGCCCGGCTCGGCTTCGCCGACCCGGCGAGGGCCGAGCGGCTGGTGGCTGACTCAGCTCTGACGGGTCTGATCGATCCGTTGGACGACGACTTCGCCGACGGCGTGATTCAAGCCCTGGCCGATGTCGCCGATCCGGACCTGGCGCTCCTGACCTTGGTGCGCCTCATGGAGTCGCTGCGGACCAAGATCGCGTCGTCGCCGGATGATCCCGCGCTGGGACGCGAACTCCCCGCCCTCATCGCGACACTCCGCCACCCCGGTCCCGGGCGCGAGCGGATCCTGGCGGTGCTCGGTGCCTCGATGGCGCTCGGTGATCACCTGATCGCCCATCCTGAGCACTGGCGCAGCGTCGCCGAAGCGCGCACCCGGACGGTCGAGGAGCGGGTCGAGCGCCTGGTGAGCAAGGTGAGCCTCCCTCCGGAGGGCCTGACTCCCGAGGACGCCCTGCGGGTCTACTACCGGCGCGGCCTGTTGGGGATCGCCGCGCTGGATCTGGTGGCACCCGACCCCCTGGTGCAGTTGCCGACGACCGCTGCCGCGCTCGCCGACCTGGCCCAAGCCGCGCTGGAAGCGGCGCTCGCGCTGGCGCGGGCCGAGCTGCCCGAGGAGGCGGAGCAGTGCCGTCTGGCCGTCATCGCGATGGGCAAAGCTGGCGGGCGTGAACTGAACTACATCTCTGACGTGGACGTCATCTTCGTGGCCGAACCGGCTGGCGGGGCCGACGAGCCGGCCGCCATGGCGGCCGCGACCAAGGTCGCGACCCGGCTGATGACTGCCTGCTCGGCGTCGACCTCCCACGGCACGCTGTGGTCGGTCGATGCCGCCCTGCGCCCGGAGGGCAAGCACGGGCCCCTGGTGCGGACGGTCGCCTCGCACCAAGCCTACTACGAGCGGTGGGCCAAGACCTGGGAGTTCCAGGCGCTGCTGAAGGCCCGGGTCGTCGCCGGTGATCGCGAGGTCGGCGAGGACTATCTCGCGACCATGATGCCGATGGTGTGGCAGGCCGCATCCCGCGAGAACTTCGTTGACGAGGTTCAAGCCATGCGCCGACGGGTCGAGGCGCACATCCCGAGCGCGGAGGCCGGCCGGCAACTCAAACTCGGCCCGGGCGGCCTGCGCGACATCGAGTTCAGTGTCCAACTGCTGCAACTCGTCCACGGGCGCACCGATCCCTCCCTGCGGTCGGGGACCACGCTCGACGGCCTGGCCGCCCTGGCAGCCGGTGGTTATGTGGGTCGCGACGACGCCGCGGTGCTGGGATCGGCATACCGGCTCCTGCGCACGCTGGAGCACCGGATCCAGCTGTTGCGGTTGCGCCGCACGCACCTGATGCCTACCTCTCAGTCGGAATTGCGCCGCCTGGGGCGGGCGCTCGGTCATCGGCAGGATGCCGCGACCACCCTCCTCGCCCAGTGGAAGGCCGAGTCACGCGAGGTGCGCCGGCTGCACGAGCGGCTCTTCTACCGCCCGTTGCTGAATGCCGTTGCCCGCCTGGACAGCGACGAGGCCAGGCTGACCCCGGAGGCGGCCCGAGAACGCTTGCAGGCCTTGGGTTTCCGCGATCCGAAGGGAGCCTTGCGCCACATCGAGGCGCTCACCGAGGGCCTTTCGCGGCGGGCAGCCATCCAGCGCCACCTGCTGCCGGTAATGCTGGGCTGGTTCGCTCAGGAGATCGACCCCGACGGCGGGCTGTTGGCCTTCCGCGATGTCAGCGAATCCCTCGGCACGACCCACTGGTACCTGCGGTTGCTGCGCGACGAGCCCCAGGCGGCGGAGTATCTCGCCCGCACCCTCGCGCGGAGCCGGTTCGCCGCCGACGTCCTGCGCTCAGCCCCCGAGGGCGTGCAGATCCTCGGTGACGCGGGCGGGCTGGTCCCGCGCTCGCGCGCGGACATCGAGCGCCGGATGCGGGTTGCCGCCTCGATCAAGAAAACGCCCGAGCAAGCCGTCAAGGCGGCCCGCCAGATCCGCAAGGTCGAACTTTTCCGTGTCGCGGTCGCCGACCTGATGACGGGGCTGGGGTCGTCCGCCGTCGGCGTCGCCCTCGCCGACATCACCGAGGCCACCATCGAGGTTGCCCTCGAAGCGGTGTCGCGGGCCACCGAGGCCCGCACCGGCCAGTCCCTGCTCACCAAGATCCTCATCATGGGGATGGGCCGGCTCGGGGGCCGCGAGTGCGGTTATGCCTCGGACGCCGACGTCATCTACGTCCACGATCCGCTCGTCGGGGTGGATCAGGGCGCGGCGCAGGCGCAGGCGCTGGAGATCGTCAAGGACTTGGTGCGGGTGCTCGGCGAGCCCGGACCCGACCCAGCAATCGGACTCGATGCCGACCTGCGGCCGGAGGGCAAGAACGGCCCGCTCATCCGCAGCCTGGACTCCTATCGCAGCTATTACGACCGGTGGGCGGTGACCTGGGAGGCCCAGGCTCTGATCCGGGCCCGACCGGTGGCGGGCGACAACGACCTGGCTGCCGAGTTCCTCGACCTCATCGACCCGATCCGGTGGCCCGACAGCGGTCTGGATCAAGCCCAGGTGCGCGAGATCCGGAGGCTGAAGGCCCGGATGGAGGCCGAGCGGCTGCCCCGCGGCGCCGATCGGCGCACGCACTTCAAGCTCGGCACTGGCGGGCTGTCCGATGTCGAGTGGACCACCCAGTTGCTCCAGCTCGAGCACGCGCACACCTACCCGACCTTGCGCACCACCTCGACGCTGCCGGCCCTGCAGGCGCTGGCCCAGGCGCGCCTGATCAGCAGCGCCGACCACGCGACGCTGAGCGAGGCCTGGCAACTCGCCGCCCGGGCGCGCGATGCCGCCATGCTCTATCGCGGGCGGCCAGTCGATCAGATTCCCAGCGATGCGCGCGAAGCCGACGGGACGGCGCGGATCATGGGCTTGGCGCCCGGCTCGGGACAGGAACTGGCCGAAAATTACCGGCGCGTGGGTCGTCATGCCCGGGCCGTCGTCGACCGGCTCTTCTACGGCGAGACGGAGGACGGCCCGTTCGGGGGGCACGCCTAAACTGGCGGCCATGATGCAGCGACTGGATCTGCGCGGCCGGTCCCTGTCCCTGCGCGAGCTGCGCGAGGGCTTGCCCAGGGCGCAGTTCGACGTGGACGCGGCGCTGTATTCGGTCGAACCGATCTGCGCCGAGGTCCGGGCGGGCGGCGGCGACGCATTGCGCGACCTGGCCGAGCGGTATGACGGCGTTTGCCCTCCGCGCTTGCGCGTGCCCGACGAGACCTTGCAGGTGGCCCTCGGCGCACTGGACCCCGACGTGCGCGCCGCGCTGGAGATCAGCATCGCGCGAGCCCGGATGGTGCATCGCGACCAGGCCCGCCGCGATACGACCACGACGGTCAGCGACGGCGGCACCGTCACCGAGCGCTGGATCCCCGTGGACCGGGTCGGGCTTTATGTCCCGGGTGGCCGGGCGGTCTATCCGAGCTCGGTGGTGATGAATGTCGTCCCCGCCCAGATCGCTGGCGTCGGCTCCCTGGCTGTCGCGAGTCCGCCGCAGAAGGAGAACACCGGCGCCCTGGCGGGCTACCCGCACCCGACGGTCCTCGCTGCCTGCGCGCTGCTGGGCGTCGATGAGGTCTATGCCATGGGCGGCGCGCAGGCCATCGCCGGCTTCGCCTACGGCTTCACCGATGGGGCGGATGTCTGCGAGCCGGTCAGCCTGGTCACGGGGCCGGGCAATATCTATGTCGCCGCGGCCAAGCGCCTGCTCAAAGGCCGCATCGGCATCGACGCCGAGGCCGGCCCGACCGAGATCGCCGTGCTCGCCGACGCGAGCGCCGACCCCGAGCTCGTCGCGGCCGACCTGATCAGCCAGGCCGAGCACGACCCGCTGGCCGCGTCCGTGCTCGTCACCGACTCCCCGGAACTCGCGGATGCGGTGTCGCTCGCGGTCGAGCGCCGGGCGGCGGCGACCAAGCACAGCGAGCGGGTCTGCGAGGCTCTGCGTGGCCCGCAGTCGGCCATCGTGCTGGTCGACGACATCGAGCAGGGCCTGGCGGTCGTCAACGCCTATGCCGCCGAGCACCTGGAAGTCATGACCCGCGACGCGGCGAGCGTGGCCGCTCAGGTGCGCAATGCCGGGGCGATCTTCGTCGGGTCCTTTGCGCCGGTCTCGCTCGGCGACTATGCCGCGGGCTCCAATCACGTGCTGCCGACCGGCGGTTGCGCCTGTCACAGCAGCGGGCTGTCGGTGCAATCCTTCCTGCGGGGCGTGCACGTCGTCGACTACACCGAGGCGGCGCTCGCCGAGGTCGCCCCGTATGTCGTGACCCTGGCTCAGGCCGAAGACCTCCCGGCCCACGGTGAGGCTGTGACCGCGCGTTTCGAGTCGGTGGGGGAGCGCTGACCCCGATGGCCGACGATCGCCCGCCGAGCGGGCTGCGCTCACTGCTGCGCGACGATCTGCGTGGTGAATCGCCCTATGGCGCACCGCAATTGGCCGTCCGCGCGGCGCTCAACACCAACGAGAACTCGTATCCGGTCCCGCCCGAGGTCGTGGCCGACATGCTCGCCGAACTCGGCGAGACCCTGCCCGGCCTGAATCGCTATCCCGATCGCGAGTTCACCGATCTGCGGTCTGCTCTTGCCGCCTATCTCTCCAGGGGCGGGGAGCCTATCGACCCGGTGCAGGTGTGGGCCGGCAATGGGTCCAACGAGGTGCTCCTGCACCTGCTCCAGGCCTTCGGCGGCCCCGGTCGCCGCGCCATCGGCTTCACCCCGTCCTATTCGATGCACGCGATCATCGCGACGACGACGGGCACCGCGTGGACGCACGGCCGACGCAGCACCGAGCCCGGGCGTCTGTTCACGCTCGCCGCGGCGGATGTGGCGGAGCAACTGGGCGCCCTCGACCCGCACCTGGTCTTCATCTGCTCGCCCAACAATCCGACCGGCACGGCGGTCGGCCTCGACGTCATCGAGGCGGCGTATGAGGCGGCGCCCCGCGCTGTCGTCGTCGTCGACGAGGCCTATGCCGAGTTCGCTCGCCCGGGCACGCCCAATGCGTTGACCTTGCTCGCCGGGCGCGAGCGGCTGGTTGTCACCCGCACCCTCAGCAAGGCCTTCGCGCTCGCGGGTGGCCGACTGGGCTATCTGGCCGCCGACCCCGAACTGGTCGACCTGCTCCGGCTGGTCCGCATGCCCTATCACCTCTCGGCGCCGAGCCAGGCGGTCGCACGGGCGGCGCTGCGGCATACGGACATGATGCTGTCCACGGTCGGTGTGGTGAAGGCACAGCGCGACCGGCTGGTCGCGGAACTGACCGCGTTGGGGTTCGCTCCGGTGCCGAGCGATGCGAATTTCGTGCTCTTCGGCGGCCTCGCCGACGCCGCCCGCACCTGGCAGGCGCTGCTCGACGCCGGGGTTTTGGTCCGCGACGTCGGCATACCCCACTATCTTCGGGTGACGGCCGGGACTCCCGAGGAGACCACGGCCTTCCTCGATGCACTGGCCGCACTCGGGCCGGAGCACCACCTGGGCACGGAGAAGGCGAGTTAGGTATGGCGCGCACCGCAGAACGCACGCGGCGCACGAGTGAATCCTCGGTGCGGGTCCGCGTCGACCTCGACGGCACTGGCGAGGCGCAGATCAGGACCGGTGTCGGCTTCTACGACCACATGCTCACCGCGCTCGCACGCCACTCACTCATCGACATCGAGGTCGAGGCCACCGGTGACTTGCACATCGACGCCCACCACACCGTCGAGGACGTCGCGATCGTGCTGGGCGAAGCGCTCGCGGAGGCGCTCGGGGACAAGAAGGGCATCGCGCGCTTCGGCGACGCGACCGTGCCGCTGGACGAGGCGCTCGTCCAGGCCGTCGTCGATGTCGCCGGGCGGCCCTATTGCGTGCACACCGGCGAGCCCGAGGGTCAGATCTATGTCGTCATCGGGGATCGTTACCTCGGCTCGCTGACCCGGCACGTCTTCGAGACCCTGGCCTTCCGCGCTCAGATCGCCCTGCACGTGCGGGTGCTTGCGGGCCGTGATCCCCACCACCTCGTCGAAGCGCAGTTCAAGGCACTCGCCCGGGCGCTGCGGGCGGCAGTCGCGCTCGACCCCCGCATCGGTGGGATCCCCAGCACGAAGGGCGCGTTGTAGATCGTGGCCAGGGCCAGCGACAACGGTGCGCCGGCGGGACCGGTGGGCGGCCTGCTCTTGGTGCGCGCGCGTGCGGATCAGGTGACCTCCTGGGTGGGCAAGGGCTTGGTGAGCGCCCATGTCACCCCGTTGGGGGACTGGACCGCCGTGACTCCCGCCGGCGACCACGCCGCGACGGCAGCGCCGTATGACGATGCCCGCACCACGCTCGCCGCTCGGCCCCTGAGCACCTCGCTGCGGCCGGCCATCGGCTTCTTCGTCGCCGACCGGCGCGGCTTCGTGGTCATCTCACCGCCAGGCTGGCGGGCGGTCAAGCGCTGGCTGGTCTGGAGTCCCGAGGACGGCACCGTGCGCACCCCCAGGCTGGCCGGGGCCCGGCCGGCCGACCTGGCCTCGGTCGCCGGAGTCGGTGCTGGCGCGCTGCCGGCACTGGTCGCGGCCATCCGGTCGGCGCACGCCGGGCCGATCCCCTGGCTGGCCGGAGTGCACTCTGCCCTCCAACTGCCTGGTCAGACCCTGCTGACCGAGCGCGATGCCCCGCGCGGGGCACTGGTCCCGGCGTCCGCGAAGCGCGTCGCGCAGTTCGATGCGATGGCTCGCGAAGAGGCCGCACACCTCGCCGAGGTCGCGGCCCCGCCACCGCCGCGCCGGCTCCGGGGCCGCCACGCGCGGGAGGAGTCATGAGCGCACGCGTCGTCGTCCTCGACTACGGCAGCGGCAATGTCCGCTCGGCCGTGCGGGCGCTCGAACACGTCGGTGCCGAGGTCGAACTTTCCGCGGACCCGAAGCTCGTCGCGGCGTGCGATGGCCTCTTCGTCCCTGGGGTCGGCAACTTCCATGCCTGTATGGCCGGGCTGCGTGCCGCGGACGGGCCTCGCCTAATCGACGTGCGACTGGCGGGCGGTCGCCCCGTGCTCGGCGTCTGCGTCGGTATGCAGGTGCTCTTCGACGGCTCCGAGGAGCCGAGTGCCGCGGTCGAGGAGGGCATCGGGGAGTGGCCCGGGATGGTGCGCCGGCTGCCCGCCGAAATCGTCCCCCATATGGGCTGGAATACCGTCCGGGCGCCGGCCGGGAGCATGCTGTTCGCGGGCGTGGAAACCGAGTCGTTTTATTTCGTGCACTCCTATGCCGCCTTGGAGTGGGAGTTGCCCGTGGCCGACGGCGCCATGGCCCGCCGCGCGCCGCTGATCACTACCTGCGATTACGGCACCAGCTTCGTCGCCGCCGTCGAGAACGGCCCGCTGAGCGCGACTCAGTTCCACCCCGAAAAATCCGGGGCCGCCGGGCTGCAGTTGCTGCGCAACTGGGTGGGGTCGCTGTGACCACGCCCAAGCGAGCCTCCGCGAAGTCTTCCGGCCGACGACGCACGAGCGCCACATCCACGACGACGGGTTCCCGCTCCGCGAGCAGCCGCTCGACCGGCCGGCGGCGGACCACCCGCAGCCGGTCGACGACGCGGCGGCGCACGACGCCGCGTGTCGCCACCACGGTCGGCTCGGCCCTCGGCCTGCTGCTGGTGACCGCCTTGACCTCGATGACGTGGCCGCAGCGCCTGGCGCTCGCTGGCGCGGTCCTGGTGGCCGGGCTGGCCTACGTCCTGTGGCGCAACCGCGCCGAGATCCTCGCTGCCGCGGACGGCTCGGCCGCCCCGCCCGCCGACCTAGCCCCGCCCACCGATATCGCACCGCCCCCCGACCCAGCCCCGCCCACCGACACGCCACAGACTTAACCTCTGCTAGCAGAGGTTAAGTCGAGGGCCCAGGAGCTCACCCCGCCACGAAAGGGTGCACATGACCGAGCCAGCCCAAAGCGCGCAGCCGGCGCGCCTCGAACTACTGCCCGCCGTCGACGTCCGTGAGGGTCGCGCCGTCCAGTTGCAGCAGGGCATCGCCGGCAGCGGGTGGGAGTTCGGAGACCCGATCGACGCCGCGCTGACCTGGCAGGAGCAGGGGGCCGCGTGGATCCACCTGGTCGACCTCGACGCCGCCTTCGGCACCGGCTCCAATGCGGACCTGCTCGCCGAGATCGTGGGCCGCCTCGACATCAAGGTCGAGATGAGCGGCGGCATCCGCGACCAGGACTCGCTGCACCGCGCGCTGAGCACCGGCTGCCGCCGGGTCAACGTGGGCACCGCCGCCCTGGAAAATCCCGAGTGGACGCGCACCGCGATCGCGACCTATGGCGACCGCATCGCCATCGGGCTCGACGTGCGCGGCGAGACGCTGGCCGCGCGCGGGTGGACGACCGAGGGAGGCAACCTCTGGGAGACACTGGCCCGGTTGGATTCCGAGGGCTGCGCCCGCTATGTCGTCACCGACGTCAACAAGGACGGCATGCTCGCCGGCCCGAACGTCGACCTGCTCAAATCCGTTGCCGCACAGACGAATGCGCCGATCGTCGCCTCGGGTGGCGTCTCGACCTTAGCCGATATCGTCTCGATCCGCGGTCTCGTCGGCGACGGCGTCGAAGGCGCGATCATCGGCTCCGCTCTCTACAGGGGCGCCTTCACCCTGCCCGAGGCCCTCGATGCCGCAGGCCGCCCCTGAGCCGACAGGCGGACGGCTGACGCCCGTTCTCGCCTGGCTGCGCGAGCGCACGCGACGGCTGCGGCAGCGAGTCCCGCTGGTCGATCACGGCTGGCGCGCCACGGAGCACTATGTCGAGGTCCAGGGCTCGCTGCTCGCCGCGGCCGTGACCTACTACGGCTTCTTGTCGATCTTCCCCTTGCTCGCGCTGGCCTTCGGCGCGGTCGGCCTCGTGGCACGGATGGTCCCGGACGCCAAGGCTGACCTCGAGCGGGCCCTGCAGGAGATCGTGCCCGGCGTCATCGGCAACGGGCCGCATCAGCTCTCCCTGGCGACCCTCGAGGGCACGGCCACCACGGCAGCCGGGCTTGGTGCCCTCGCCGTCCTCTACTGCGGCGTGAGTTGGATGTCCGATGTGCGCGAGGGCCTGACCACGATCTTCCGCGTGCCCAGGCAGGACCAGCCCAATGTGGTCGTGGGCTATCTGCGAGCGCTCGCCTCGCTGGTCGAGGTCGGCGGCATCCTGCTCGCCAGCCTGGGAATCAGCGCCGGGCTGACCGCCCTCTCCCGACACCTGCCTGAGCAACACGCCACCGTCCGCGTGCCGCTCGCAAGTTTGTCGGTTGTCACCGGAATCGTCGTGAGCAGCATCTTCTTCCACGTCCTCTTCCGGCGCGCGGCGCCCCCCGACCTGCCGCGTGGCGCGCTGTGGTCCGGTGCCGCTCTCGGGGCAATGCTCTTCGAGATCGTCAAACAACTCTCGGGCCGGCTGCTCGCCTCCACAAGCAGTCAGCCGGCCTTCCAGGCCTTCGGGATCTCGCTGATCCTGCTGGTGTGGATCTACTACTTCTCGCGGATCGTGATGTTCGCGACGTCCTGGGCGGCAACGGCCCCGGCATCCAGCACGCGGACCCCGATGCCCGCCGACGAAACCCTGGTGACCCCATGACCAATCCCCGCGATCACGCTCGGCACCCCCAGCGCGTGGGTCCGGATGCCGCCACCGACTCGGCCGGTCTGCCGTGGGCTCGCCGCGACCTGACCCCCTCGGGGTTCGAGAACGACTCCGGCGCAAGCGATCCCGCGGTGCTCGCCGCCCTCGTCGCCGACGACGAGGAGGCCATGATGGCGATGCTGGCCGCCGCCAGATTCCTCGTCGCCGTGGTGGCTCACGCGGATGAGATCGTCCACGACGCGGCGGGCCTCGCGCACGACACGGCGGTCGATATGGCCCTGGTCACCCTGACCGCGCCCGACGGGCGACGGGCCCTGCCGGCATTCACCGGAGTGGCCGAGCTGGCGGCCTGGGACCAGGCCGCGCGGCCGGTGCCCGTCGCCGCCGCCACCTTGGCCCAGGCCGCGATCGCCGAGTCCTGCCAGGTCGTCGTGGTCAATCTCGGCCTCGCGAGCGCCCGCGAGCTGCGCCCCAGCCAGGTCTGGGCGCTCGCCATGCAACGGACCTGGCTCCCTCCCGACCGCGACCCCTTCGTGCACGCCGCGCTCGGCGCGGCGGTTGCCAGCGAGCCGGACGTCGCGGCATACGGCACGTATGCCGCGAAGCCGGCCGGCACCGTGGGCGTCGAACTGACCCTGGTCGCGGGCCTCGACCACGCGGCCATCGAGTCGCTCGTCACGCGGGTGGGGGAGCGACTCGCGACGGACGGTGAGTTCCGCGCCCGAATCGACGGCCTCGCCTTCCGTCTCGCGGGGTGACACCGCCCGCCCAGCCGATGCCGACGCTGACCGTCGGTCGCCGGTGTGCGGCATACTCGCCGCCAGAGCGCCCCGAGCCGAGACGACGGAAGGTCACCGATGAAGTTCCGCCACGAGTCTACCTATCACGCGCCGATCGATCAGGTTTTCGCCATGCTGGGCGACCCGGACTTCCGCGCGAAGGTCTGCGACTACCAGGGTGACCTGCGCTATGACGTCGCCATCGACGCCGCCGACGACACCATGTCGGTTGACGTCGACCGGGTGCAGTCGGCGCAGGGACTACCCCCGGTGGCCTCGAAGTTCGTCGGGGACGAGATCGAGATCGAGGTCCGCGAGGAGTGGTCGTCGCCCGCCGCCGCGACCATGGAAGTCACCATCCCCGGCAAGCCCGGCCAGGTGCGCGGCACCATCGCGATGCGCGAGAACGCCGGCGTGACCATTCAGAATTTCGCTGCCGAGATCAAGGTCTCTCTCCCCTTCATCGGCGGCAAGCTCGAGGAGATGATCGGAGCGTTGCTGACGGCCGCGCTACGGGCCGAGAACAAGGTCGGCGCCGCCTGGCTCGCGGGGGAGTAGCAGCACTTGGCACTACGCTCACGGTGCTAGAATGAAGGTCAAACCGATTCTCCATGCTCTCGTGGCGTGGCGAATGCTCAAGTGAAGTCGACGGCAGTCACTTCCACCCGCGTCCACCGCAACAGGTGGCCGGGTCCCGGGTTCCGACAGGCGTCCTGCACCTCGCTTCGGCGTGGTGACCGCGGCGGCTGTACCACGGCATACGGCCGTATGACGTGTGGCGACTCATGTGCTGCCACTGACCTCCCTCGAGCCATCGCGGGAGGTTCTTTCCATTCCGGAGCGAGCCGCCGGCGGTGCAGGCCCCACCGACACGAAGGAGCAGCACATCAGCGAGCCTCGCATCAATGACCGCATCCGCGTCCCCGAAGTGCGCCTGGTCGGACCCAATGGTGAGCAAGTCGGCATCGTCCGGGTCGAAGACGCGCTTCGCCTGGCCGCCGAGGCCGATCTCGACCTGGTCGAGGTCGCCCCGATGGCCAAGCCTCCGGTGGCCAAGCTCATGGACTACGGCAAGTACAAGTACGAAGCCGCCATGAAGGCCCGGGAGGCCCGCAAGAACCAGGTCAACACGGTCATCAAGGAGATCAAACTCCGGCCGAAGATCGACATCCACGACTACGGCACCAAGAAGGGCCATGTCGAGCGGTTCTTGAAGGCCGGCGACAAGGTCAAGGTCACGATCATGTTCCGTGGCCGCGAGCAGTCCCGCCCCGAGCTGGGCTTCCGCCTCCTGCAGAAGCTCGCCGAGGACGTGGCCGAACTCGGTTTCGTCGAGTCCGCGCCCAAGCAGGACGGTCGCAACATGGTCATGGTCATCGGCCCGACCAAGAGGAAATCCGAGGCCCGCGCGGAGCAGCGCCGGCGAGCGGCCGAGGTGCCTGCGGCTTCGGCCGACGCCTCGGTGATCGACACCGACGCGGAGTAGTCCGCACCGACCCACCGAAGTCGGCAGTCCCGTGCTGCTGACCGACCCGCATACGAAGGAGATCGGCGCCATGCCGAAGAACAAGACCCACAGTGGGGCCAAGAAGCGCTTCCGGGTGACCGGCAGCGGCAAGCTCATGCGTGAGCGCGCCAATGTCGTGCACAAGTTCCACGAGAAGACCCCGCAGCACGCCCGCCGCCTGTCCAAGGACGTCGAGGTCGCTCCCGCCGACCGCAAGGCCGTCAAGCGCATGCTCGGCCGCTGAGCCGACTCCCTCGCGGCCTTCGCCGCACCCACTGCGAAACGAACGAAGCACTTAGGAGAATCACGTGGCACGCGTGAAGCGGGCGGTCAACGCCCAGAAGAAGCGCCGGGTCGTCCTCGAGCGCGCCAGCGGCTACCGCGCGCAGCGCGGTCGTCTCTACCGCAAGGCCAAGGAGCAGGTCCAGCACTCGCTGGTCTACAGCTACCGGGACCGTCGCGCCAAGAAGGGTGACTTCCGTCGCCTCTGGATCCAGCGGATCAACGCGGGCGCTCGCGCCAATGGCATGACCTACAACCGGTTCATCCAGGGCCTGCGCGCCGCGGAGATCGACGTCGACCGCCGTATGCTCGCCGAGCTCGCGGTCAACGACGAGGCCGCCTTCGCCGCGCTCGTCGAGATCGCCAAGGCGCATGTCCCGGCGACCGACGACGCCGCCAAGGCTGACGCCTGAGCGGTCCGCAGCAGCCGATGCCGTCCGAGCGCCGGCCCAGTGCCCTGACCAACCCCCGATCCGATCGGGTGCGGGCGGTCACGGCCCTGGGCCGGCGCTCGATGCGTTCGGCCACCGGCCGGATTCTGATCGAAGGCCCGCAGGGTGTGCGTGAGTTGATCCGGTATGCCGGTCCCACCGTCGTCGACGTCTATGTCACCGCGGCCGCCGCGGACCGGTATGCCGACGTCGTGGGCGATGCCCTGAGCGCCGGCTGCTACGTCCACGAGGCGACCGAGCCGGTGCTGGCGGCGATGGCCGACGCTCAGGCGCCGCAGGGGATGCTGGCCGTCGCCCAGTGGGCGCCGCCGACCCTGGAGTCGGTCCTGGCCGCCGGCCCGCGATTGCTGGTCTTGATGACCCAGGTGCGCGACCCGGGCAATGCCGGCACCGTGATCCGTGGCGCCGACGCGGCCGGTGCCGATGCGGTCCTGGTGAGCGACAACTCCGTCGACATCACCTCCCCGAAGGTCGTGCGCTCGACCGCGGGCTCGCTTTTCCACCTGCCCGTCGTCACCGGGCTGGACACGTCGGCGACCTTGGCCGCGTTGTCGGCACACGGCATACGGACTCTGGCGACGGAGGGCGGCGCTGCCCGGACCCTGCACGACGTGGATCTGACCACGCCGCACGCCTGGGTGATGGGCAATGAAGCCTGGGGGCTGCCGCCCGAACTCGCCGCCGCCTGCGACGCGCGTGTCGCCATCCCGATCTACGGCAGGGCCGAATCGCTCAACCTGGCCATGGCGGCCACCATCTGCCTCTACACCTCCGCCACCGCCCAGCGCGCGGGGGGCTGAGGTCGCCCGAATGTGTCAACGGCATGGCACATTGACACATTGCGTCGGATGCGCTTTCATCGCTATGACCGCTGCGACATCGAGACCTGGAGGGCGGCATGGGTCAAGGATTCGGCCGCATTGTCACCATCGTGCTGCTCATCGGATTGCTGGCGAGCATCCTGGCGCTGATCTTCGGTGACTCGACCCGAAGCCGGGCCGACCGGCTGGCGAATTTCACCCGACGCCAGGGTGTCAAGGTCACGGCGACGAGCGCGCCATACGTTTCGAATGCGTTGGCGCGCAGCCGCTTCTGGCGGCGGGCCGGCCTGGTCCTCGCCTTCGTCAGCGGCGCGGGCGTCCGTATGCCGTTCGGTGCCACCCACGACGCGGACACCCCTCGGGCCCAATGGCTGGTTCTCTTCGGTGGCTGGTTCCTCGGCCTGATCATCGCCGAGTGGCGGGCGGCCGGGACCGCTGGCGACGGCGCCCACCGAGGAGCGTCGCTGACGGCTCGCCGGTTCGGCGACTATCTCTCGCGGTCCGCGCGCGTGTGGCCCCTCGTGTCTGGGCTGATCGCCCTCGGCACCGGCGTCTGGCTCGCGGTGCGGGTCGCGACGGATAGGGAGGCGGCTGCGACATCAGACATCGCCGGACCGGCCTGATCGTGCTGGGAGTCGCCGCGCTGGCCGGCGCGCTCCTCTTCGTCACGGGGCGCCGCATCGTCCGTCGTCCGCAGGCGGGCGGGGATGACGACCTCCGGCTCGCCGACGAGGGGCTGCGTTCGCGCAACCTCCAACTGCTTTGCGGCGGAGCGGTCGCGTGCGCGAGCTTCATCGGCGCCGCCTTCCTGGCGCTCGTCGGGCGTACTGTCGACGTCCCCCCCGACGGCCTGGGTGGGACGCTGGCCAATGTCGGTGGCTTCGGTGTCTTCCTCGCCGTGTTCGGCGCTGCCGCGGGCATCGCCCTCGGCACAACCGCCACGCCGGTGCCCCCCGCCAGCGTGCCCGCCGTGGAACCGGTCGAGGAGCCCGCCGGATGATCCTCGATGTCGACCTGACCAGTCCGGTCCCGCCGTTCGAGCAAGTGCGTCGGCAGCTGGCGTCGATGATCACCGCCGGCACCCTGCCCGCAGGGCACCGGCTCCCGCCGATCCGGCAACTCGCCGGAGATCTGCGTCTGGCGCCCGGCACGATCGCGCGCGTCTACAAAGAGTTGGAGGCGCAGGGGCTGGTTGCCAGCCGGGTGCGCACCGGCACGGTCGTCCAGGCCCCCCGCCGGCTGCCCGCTGCAGCCACCCGCGACCAACTCGACGATGCGGCCCGCGGGTATGCCGCCACGGCCCGCCGGCTGGGGAGCGACCTCGACGCGGCGATCGCGCGCCTGCGCGCGACCTGGCCCTCTCTACCCGCCGACTGAAATCTCACAGCACGGCCGAACCCGCGATCACGTGCGGCAATGCCCAGAATCTGTGGGTAGGGTCGGACGGCGGGAGGGTGAGATGGCACGAAATGACGAGGTGACGCTCGGGTGGGCGGCCCATCGGGGCGCCGTGGACGACCTGGCCGGTCAACTGCAGGAACTTCCCCCCGGGGCGCCGGTGCGCCTGGCCAAGCGCACCTCCAATCTCTTCCGTCCACGCACCGAGACCGGCAGAGCGGGCTTGGATGTCTCCCGGCTCAGGGGCGTCATCGAGGTCGACCCGCAGGCCCGGATCGCCCAGGTCCAGGGGATGTGCACCTATGAAGACCTCGTCGACGCAACTCTCGCCCACGGACTGATGCCGCACGTCGTGCCGCAGCTGAAGACGATCACCCTCGGCGGCGCGGTCACCGGCCTCGGGATCGAGTCCTCCTCTTTTCGCAATGGCATGCCTCACGAATCGGTCCGCGATCTCGACATCCTCACCGGCAGCGGCGAGATCGTCACCGCAAGTGCCACCAACGAGCACGCCGACCTCTACCGGGCCTTCCCCAACTCCTATGGCACCCTCGGCTACAGCGTGCGGCTGGCCATCGAGCTGGAGGCGGTCACGGCATACGTGCACCTGCGGCACATCCGCGCGCACTCGGTCGACGAACTCGTCGCAACCCTCGGCCGCGTTCTCGAATCCCGCGAATTCGACGGGGAGAGTGTCGATTTCGTCGACGGCGTGGTCTTCACCCCCACCGAGTCGTATGCTGTTCTGGGCACGTTCACCGCCACCGCGCCCTATCTTTCCGACTACACCGGGCAGCGCATCTTCTATCGCAGCATCCAGGAACGCACCGAGGACTATCTGACGATCCGCGACTATCTGTGGCGCTGGGACACCGACTGGTTCTGGTGCTCACGCGCGCTGAAGGTCCAGCACCCGCTCGTGCGCCGGTTGGTCCCGCGGCGCTATCTGCGCTCCGACGTCTATGGCCGGATCATTCGCTTCGAGAACCGGCACGGTTGGTATGCCGCGCTCCACCAACGAGGCGGCGCGCTGCCGCAGGAGCGAGTCGTGCAGGACATCGAGGTGCCGATCGAACGCACGGCGGAGTTCGTGGACTGGTTCCTGGCCACTGTGCCAATCGAGCCGATCTGGTTGTGCCCCATCCGTATTCATGATCGCCAACACGGCGTGCGGCCGTGGCCGCTCTACCCGATCGAAGCCGGCCGCGACTATGTCAACATCGGCTTCTGGTCCGCGGTCGATATTGCGCCCGGCGCCGTCGACGGGGACGTCAACCGGGCCATCGAGGCCAAGGTGAGCGCGTTGGACGGCCACAAGTCCCTCTATTCCGATGCCTACTACGACCCCGAAACCTTTCGTTCGCTCTATGGCGGTGAGGAGTATGCCCGCGTGAAGAAGCTCTACGACCCCGACGGCCGGCTGCCCGACCTCTACGCGAAGGTGGTGGGCCGTCGATGACTTTGACCATCGGTGAACTCGCCGACGAGATCTTCGGCAGCGAAGCGCCGTTCGCGCTCGCGGCCTATGACGGCTCGCGCGGCGGCAACCCCAACGCCGACATCGTCCTGAAGCTGAAGACCGAGCGCGGCCTGCGCTACCTGGTGACGGCCCCGGGCGAGCTCGGGCTGGCCCGCGCCTATGTCCAGGGCGATCTGGACATCGACGGGATCGACCAAGGCGACCCCTACGACCTGCTCGTCCGGGCCAAGGACAAGCTCGCGCCCAAGATTCCCGACCCGCGCCGGCTCGCGGACATCGTGCGCACCCTCGGGCCGCGGATGTTCGTGCCGCCGGAGTTGCCGGCCCAGGAGAATCCGCCCGGTTGGCGGCGGCTCGCCGAGGGTGCGCGCCACTCCAAGGCCCGCGACGCCCAGGCGATCGCCCACCACTATGACGTCAGCAACCGGTTCTACGAGCTGGTGCTAGGCCCGTCGATGGCTTACACCTGCGCCTGCTACCCCAGCCAGGGCGCGACCTTGGAGCAGGCCCAGGAGTTCAAGTTCGACCTGGTCTGCCGCAAGCTCGGCCTGCGCCCGGGGATGCGCCTGCTCGATGTCGGGTGCGGCTGGGGCGGGATGGTGCGGCACGCGGTGAAGAACTACGGCGTACGCGCGCTGGGGGTGACGCTCTCGGGTGAGCAGGCGGCCTACGGCCAGGAGTGGATCGAGCGCGAGGGCTTGGGCGACCTCGCGCAGATCCGGCACGGCGACTACCGCGATGTCACCGAGTCCGGCTTCGAGGCGGTTTCCTCCATCGGGCTGACCGAGCACATCGGGGTCAAGAACTATCCCGCCTATTTCGGCTTCCTCGCCGAACGGCTGGTCTCCGGGGGCCTGCTGCTCAACCACTGCATCACCTCGCCGAATACCGCCTGGGGGCAGATCACCAAGGGGGGCTTCATCAACCGCTATGTCTTCCCCGATGGCGAGCTCGCCCCGGTTGGCACGATCATCGGCGCGATGGCCGATCAGGGCTTCGAGATGCGGCACGCGGAGGACCTGCGCGAGCACTACGCCCGCACGTGCCGGGAATGGGCCCGCAATCTGTCGGCCAACTGGGAGGCGGCGGTTGCCGAGGCCGGCCCGGGGACCGCCCGCATCTGGGGGCTCT
Organism: Nostocoides vanveenii; assembly: GCF_039531165.1. Classification (NCBI taxonomy): domain Bacteria; kingdom Bacillati; phylum Actinomycetota; class Actinomycetes; order Micrococcales; family Intrasporangiaceae; genus Nostocoides; species Nostocoides vanveenii. Next base: position 40,948 of record NZ_BAAAPN010000045.1, read on the forward strand.
ACCTCTCCGGGAGCTCGCTCGGCTTCGAGCGGGGCGAGATCCAGTTGCATCAGGTGCTCGGCCAAAAGGTCGGCCCCGGCGGCGTCGCCCCCTACCCGCTGCGCCCGAGTTTCGGTTCCTGACGTCACCGTCAATGTGCCGGCGCGCGGGCGATCGGCCTGCGGACGGCACCCTAGGCAGGTGAAACTCGGTCGGCCCCGCGCGCCGCGTTACGTAGACTCGGGCGCCGAAGCCTCCAACGCGCGTGAAGTGAGCCATGTCCGGACCCAATAGCAACTACGACCCCGTCGAGGTCGCCGCCCTGGCGCCCGAAGCGGTCGAGGCCGCGGTCGCTGCCGCCCTGGCGGCCGCAACGGCCGCGTCGACGCTTGCCGACCTCAAGGCCGCCAAGCTCGCCCACCTCGGCGACAAGTCGCCACTGGCCCTCGCCAACCGCGAGATCGGCGCTCTGCCACCGAGCGCCAAGGCCGAAGCCGGCAAGCGTGTCGGGCAGGCCAAAGGCCAGGTCAACGCCGCGTATGCCGCCCGCCAGGCCGAGCTCGAAGCCGACCGCGACGCCCGCATCCTCATCGAGGAGGCCATCGACGTCACCTTGCCGACCGGTCGCCGGCCGCTCGGCCGCCGGCACCCGATCGAGTTGATGGGGCAGCGGATCGCCGACATTTTCGTCGGCATGGGCTGGGAGATCGCCGAAGGCCCGGAGATCGAGGCGGAATGGTTCAACTTCGACGCGCTAGGTTTCGATGTCGACCATCCCGCTCGCCAGATGCAGGACACCTTCTACATCGAGCCGCCGGAGGGCGGACTGGTGCTGCGCACCCATACCTCCCCCGTGCAGGCGCGCGCGATGCTCGATCGCGGTGTGCCGCTGTATGTCGCCTGCCTGGGCCGAGTCTTCCGCACCGACGAACTCGACGCCACGCACATGCCGGCCTTCCATCAGGTTGAAGGACTCGCGGTGGACGAGGGCATCACGATGGCCAACCTCAAGGGCACGCTGGATCGGCTCGCCGCCGAACTCTTCGGGGAGGGCATCACGACCCGCCTGCGGCCGTCGTTTTTCCCGTTCACCGAGCCGAGCGCCGAGATGGACCTGCGCTGCTTCGTCTGCCGGGGCGCCGACCCGGCCTGCCGCACCTGCAAGGGGACCGGCTGGATCGAGTGGGGCGGCTGCGGCATGGTCAACCACAAGGTGCTGCGCGCCTGCGGTGTCGACCCCGAACGCTACTCCGGGTTCGCCTTCGGGATGGGCATCGACCGGGCGCTGATGTTCCGCTCCGGTGTCTCGGACATGCGAGACATGATCGAAGGTGACGTGCGCTTCGACGCACAGTTCGGGATGGAGATCTGATGCGTGTCCCCGTCGACTGGCTGCGCGAATATGTCGCTGTCCCAGCGGAATCCACCGGCGTCGAGATCGCTGCTGCTCTGGTCAAGGTCGGCCTGGAGGAGGAGGGCCTGTATACCAGCGAGGTGCAGGGCCCGGTCGTCGTCGGCCGGGTGCTCACCCGCGAGCCCGAGCCGCAGAAGAATGGCAAGACCATCAACTGGTGCTCGATCGACGTCGGCGAGGCCAATGGCACGGGCGAGCCCCAGTGGGTCGTCTGCGGGGCCCACAACTTCGAGGTCGGCGACCTGGTCCCGGTGATCCTGCCCGGTGGCGTGCTGCCTACTGCCCAGGGCCCGCTCACGGTCACCGCGCGCAAGACCTATGGGCACCTCTCGGCCGGCATGATCTGCTCCGAGCGTGAGCTCGGCCTGGGCGAGGATCACGACGGGATCATCGTGCTGACGCGGCGTTTCGCCGGCGACTCCGAGACCCTGGCCCGGCTGATCCCCGGCGCCGACGTGCTGCCGATCCTCGGCCTGGACCGCGAGACCGTCGAGGTCAATGTCACGCCGGATCGTGGCTACTGCTTCTCGATTCGCGGCATCGCGCGCGAGTACGGTCACGCCACCGGCGCCGCCTATGTCGATCCGGCTTTGGCCCTCGCCGCGGCCGCCCCCGCACCGACCGCCGACGGCTATTGCGTCCGTCTCGTCGAGGACGACCCGATCCGCGGGCGCGCCGGATGCAGCCGGTATGTCGCGCGGATCGTTCGTGGCCTCGACGTCTCGGCGCCCACGCCGGGCTGGATCAAGACCCGGCTCACCGAGGCCGGCATGCGTCCCATCTCGCTGCCCGTGGACGTCACCAATTACGTCATGCTCGGCCTCGGCCAGCCCTTGCACGCCTTCGATCTGCACCGGCTCGGCGAATCGATCGTCGTGCGCCGCGCGCGTGCGGGGGAGCGGATGACGACCCTCGACGGCGCCGACCGCGCCCTGGACCCGCAGGACCTGGTGATCACCGACGGCGGCGAGACCCCCATCGCCATCGCCGGTGTGATGGGTGGGGAGTCCACCGAGATCTCCGCCACCACGACCGATGTCCTGATCGAGGCCGCGCACTTCGACGCGGTGACGATCGCGCGTTCCGCGCGCCGGCACAAGCTGCCCTCGGAGGCCTCGCGCCGCTTCGAGCGGGGCGTGGACCCGCTCCTCGCGCCCGCGGCCGCGGAACTCGCGGTGCAACTCCTTGTCCACTACGGCGGTGGCACGGTCGATCCCGCGGTCACCGACACCATCGAGCAGGAGTGGGTCGCTCCCGTCATCCCGCTCGATGCCGACTACCCGAGCCGGCTCGTCGGTGCCCCGTATGCCGCATCCGACGTCCGCCGCATCCTTACCGAACTCGGCTGCACCGTCGACGGCGCGGGCGAGGCGACGCTTCGGGTCAGCCCGCCGTCCTGGCGCCCCGATCTGTTGACCGCTCCCGATCTGGTCGAGGAGGTCGCCCGGATCGACGGCTACGACAAGATCCCGTCGGTGCTGCCGACCCCGCCGGGCGGGCGCGGGTTGACCCACGGCCAGCGCACGCGGCGCATCATCGCGGATGTGCTCGCGGCACAAGGACTCCACGAGATCTGGGGCGCACCCTTCGTCGGTGATGCACGGCATACGGCAATGGGATGGGACGCGACGCAGGCGCGGGCACGAACGGTCGCCATCGCCAACCCGCTCTCCGACGAGCAGCCGCTCTTCCGGATCAGCGTGCTCTCGACCATGGTCGACGCGGTCCTGCGCAATGTGGCCCGGGGCAGCAAGGATGTCGGGCTCTTCGAGCTCGGCCTGGTCGCCGCCCTCGACGCGCCACAACAGTCGGCGCCCACCGAGGACGTCGGCGTGCACCCCGACGCCGAGACGCTCGCTGCGATCCGGGCAGCCGTGCCCGCCCAGCCGCGTCACCTCGGGATCGTCCTGGCCGGGGAGCGGGAGCGCTCGGGCTGGTGGGGCGACGGCCGCCCCGCGGACACCGGTGACGTCATCGCCCTGGTGACCAGCGTGCTCGACGCCCTGGGCGTCCGTGCCGAGATCACCGCGGCCGACCCAATGCCCTTCCACCCGGGCCGGTGTGCCCAGTTCACGCTTGCCGACGGCAGCCTGATCGGGCACGCCGGTGAACTGCATCCCAAGGTGACGGCTGCCCTCGGGCTGCCTGCCCGGACGGTCGCCGCCGAAGTCGACGTCGATGTGCTCATCGCTGCCAGCAAGAGCCGGGCAACCGCGCGGACGCTCGTCACCTCACCGGTTGCCTACACCGACATCGCGCTGGTCGTCACCGAGGCCACGCCGGCCGCCGGCGTCGAAGCTGCGGTGCGCGCGGGGGCGGGGGAGCTGCTGGAATCGGTGAGCCTGTTCGACATCTACCGCGGTGCTCAGGCCGGGGACGGCAAGAAGTCGCTCGCTTACCGCCTGGCCTTCCGCGCACCCGACCGCACCCTGACCACCGATCAGGTCAGCGCCCTCCGCGACGCCGCAGTCGCCGCCGCGCGTTCGGCCGTGGGCGCCGAGCAACGCGTCTGAGGACCGCTGACCCCCCGGACCTAAACTCTGCTAGCAGGGTTTAGGTGACGTCGGACAGGGTCTACCCTGCTGGAGGTCACCTAGCCTGTGCTGAGTCGCGGGGTCTCAACCAATGTGCATGAAGTTGCCGAATCCGGTATAGTCATGCAATGTGATCAGCGTTGCCGTCGCCGGGGCCAGCGGGTATGCCGGTGGCGAACTCATCCGCCTCCTGCTCGGCCACCCCGAGGTCATCCTCGGCGCCCTCACGGCAAGCAGCAACGCCGGGCAGCGACTCGGGGCGATCCATCCGCACCTGACGCCCATCGCCGACACCCCCTTGCAGGAGACGACCACCGACGTGCTGGCCGGGCACGATGTCGTCTTCCTCGCCCTGCCGCACGGGCACAGTGCGGCGTTGGCCGCTCAGCTCCCGGCGGACGTGACCGTCATCGACTGCGGTGCGGACTTCCGGCTCGAGCGCGCCGAGGCCTGGACCACCTTCTACGACACCCCGTATGCCGGCTCCTGGCCTTACGGACTGCCGGAACTCCCGCTCGCCGAGGGCGAGCAACGCGCTGCCCTCGCCGGAGCGCACCGGATCGCGGTGCCGGGGTGTTACCCGACCGCGGTCAGCCTGGCCCTGGCGCCGGGCCTGAAAGCCGGTGTCCTCCAACGCGATGACATCGTCGTCGTCGCCGCGTCCGGGACATCCGGCGCCGGCAAGTCGCTCAAACCGCAACTCCTGGGGGCGGAGGTGATGGGCGCGATGTCGCCCTATGGCGTCGGGGGAGGGCATCGGCATACGCCAGAGATGGAGCAAAACCTGTCCTGGGCCGCGGGGGAGCCCGTGAGTCTGTCCTTCACCCCCACCCTCGCGCCGATGGCGCGCGGCATCCTGGCCACGTGCACGGCGCGGCTGGTCCCGGGGACGGATCCCGACGGCATCCGGGCCCATTGGGAACAGGCGTATGCCGGCGAACCCTGCGTCACCCTGCTGCCGCCAGGTTCCTGGCCGCGCACCAGCGATGTGTTGGGCGCCAACGCCGTTCACGTCCAGATCGCTGTCGACAAGCGGATCGGGCGGGCGATCGGCATCGCCGCGGTGGACAATCTGACGAAGGGCACGGCCGGTGCGGCCGTGCAGTGCATGAACCTCGCCCTGGGGCTGCCGGAGCTGACCGGGCTCTCCCTCGTCGGCGTGGCGCCCTGAAAGCCCCGAAGGAGATCCGATGTCCGTCACTCATCCCGCCGGCTTCCGCGCCGCCGGAGTCACTGCCGGCCTCAAGGCCAGCGGCCGGCCCGACCTGGCGCTGGTCGTCAACGACGGGCCAGATCACGTGGCCGCGGCCGTCTTCACGTCGAACCGGGTGCAGGCCGCCCCGGTCTTGTGGTCCCGGCAGGTCCTGGCCGACGGCCGGGCCGACGCGGTCGTGCTCAACTCGGGCGGCGCCAATGCCTGCACGGGTGCCGGTGGCTTCCAAGACACCCACGCGACCGCCGAGCGGGTGGCCGCCGAGCTCGGCATCTCGGCCGGCGATGTGGTCGTCTGCTCCACCGGCCTGATCGGTGAGCGGCTGCCGATGGACCTGCTGCTCGCCGGCATCGACGCCGCGGCAGCCGAGCTTTCGAACGCGGGCGGCGCGGAAGCCGCGACCGCCATCATGACCACCGATACCGTCCCCAAGACCAGTTCCTATGACGCGAGCGGCTGGAGCGTCGGCGGCATGGCCAAGGGGGCCGGCATGCTGGCCCCGGGATTGGCGACGATGCTCGTCGTCCTCACGACCGACGCCGTCGTCGACGCCGGCGTCCTGGCGACGGCGCTACGACGGGCAACCTCCCTGACCTTCGACCGCGTGGACTCCGACGGCTGCATGTCGACCAATGACACCGTGGTCGTCCTAGCCTCTGGTGCCTCCGAGATCCCCGTGCCCGACCACGCGATCGAGCGGGCCCTGACCGAGGTCTGCGCGGATCTGGCTATGCAATTGGTGCGGGACGCGGAGGGAGCCGCGCACGACATCCGGATCGATGTGCGCTCTGCGGCAACGGAATCCGATGCGCTTGACGTCGCCCGGGCCATCGCGCGCAACAACCTTTTCAAGTGCGCGATCTTCGGTCGCGATCCCAACTGGGGCCGCATCCTCGCGGCGGTCGGCACCACGTCGGCGGCCTTCGAACCGGACGCCATCGACGTCGCGATCAATGGCGTGACCGTATGCCGTTCCGGTGGCGTCGGCGACGACCGCGCCCTGGTCGACCTCGCGCCGCGCGACGTGCAGATCATTCTCGACCTGCACGCGGGGGAGCAGGCGGCCACGGTCTGGACCAACGACCTGACGCACGACTATGTCCATGAGAACTCCGCCTACAGCACCTGATCGGCGACCCACCCCATGTTTTCGGAATCCGCGGTGCGCCGTCCCGCCGACCCCGCCACTGTGCGTGCCGCCCACGACAAGGCGGCCACGCTTGTCGAGGCGCTGCCGTGGCTCGAGCGCTTCCGCGACGCGCTCGTCGTCGTCAAGTACGGCGGCAACGCGATGACCGAGCGGGAGTTGCAGGTGGCCTTCGCCCAGGACATCGCTTTCCTGCGGCTAGCCGGGCTGCGCGTCGTCGTCGTGCACGGGGGTGGGCCGCAGATCAAGGCCATGCTCACCCGCCTGGGCATGAGGAGTGAGTTCAAGGGTGGCCTGCGCGTTACGACCCCGGAGGTCATGGACGTGGTCCGCATGGTTCTGACTGGTCAGGTCGGTCGTGAGCTCGTCGCCCTGATCAACCAGCACGGGCCGATGGCGGTTGGGCTGTCCGGCGAGGACGGGGCGCTCTTCGGGGCCCGGCGTCGCGGCGTGGTCATCGACGGGGTGGAAGAGGACATCGGCCTGGTGGGGGAGGTCATCCAGGTCGACCCGTCGGCCGTCGAGGACTTGCTGGCCGCCGGCCGGGTGCCAGTTGTCTCCACCGTCGCGCCCGATCTGGACGGCGACGGACAGGTCCTCAATGTCAACGCCGACACGGCCGCAGCTGCGCTGGCTGTCGCACTCGGCGCCCGCAAGCTGGTCATCCTCACCGACGTCGAGGGGGTCTATGCCGACTGGCCGGATCGCGACAGCCTGCTGTCGCAGATCTCGCTCAGCGGGGCACGCGACCTGCTCACCCGAGTGGACGAGGGCATGATCCCCAAGCTCGAGGCCTGCTGCCAGGCCGTCGAGCAGGGCATCCCCCAGGCGCACGTGATCGACGGGCGCCAACCCCACTCGCTGCTGCTCGAAGTGTTCACCAGCGCGGGGATCGGCACCATGATCGTGCCGGATTCCGTTGCCAGCCAAGGAGTCTCCTGACGTGACCGCGACTAACGACCTGCTGAACCGGTATGCCGAGGCCCTGCTCGGCGTGTTCGGCCGCCCGGCCCTCGTGCTCGACCGCGGCGAGGGCTGTTACGTCTGGGATGTCGACGGCGTGCGCTACCTGGACCTGCTCGGGGGGATCGCCGTCAGTGCGCTGGGCCACAACCACCCCGAGTTGGTCGCCGCCGTCTCGAAACAGGTCGCCAGCCAGATCCACATCTCCAACTTCTTCACCAGCCGCGCCCAGATCGAGCTCGCCGAGCGACTGCTGAGTCTCGCCGAGGCGCCGGCCGGCTCCCGGGTCTTCCTCACCAACTCCGGCACCGAATCGCTCGAGGCAGCGATCAAACTCGCACGCCGTACCGGCCGGCGCGGGATCCTCGCCATGGCTGGCGCCTTCCACGGCCGCAGCACCGGCGCCCTCGCGCTCACCGCGAAAGCCGCGTACCGGGAACCCTTCGAGCCGCTGCTGCCGGGCGTGCGACACATCCCGTATGACGACCTCGACGCTCTGGAGGCCGCGCTCGGCCCCGACGTGGGAGCCGTTGTCCTGGAACCGATCCAGGGCGAGGCCGGCGTGATCGAGCCACACCCCGGATATCTGGCCGGCGTGCGCGAACTCACGCGTCGCCGCGGCGCACTCATGATCGTCGACGAGGTGCAGACGGGGGTCGGGCGCACCGGTGACTGGTTCGCCTTCCAGGCCGCCGGCATCAGGCCGGACGCGATGACCCTGGCCAAAGGCCTCGGTGGCGGGGTGCCGATCGGCGCTCTGGTGACCTTCGGGCCCGAGGTCTCCGCGATGCTGCAGCCCGGCATGCACGGCTCGACCTTCGGCGGCAACCCGCTCGCCGCCGCAGCCGCCCTGGCGGTGCTCGACACCATCGAGCGGGATGGCCTGCTGGCCAATGCCACCGCCATGGGCCACTACTTTGCCGAAGCCGTTGCCGCATTGCGGCATCCGGCCATCAGCGGCACCCGCGGTCGCGGTCTGCTCCGCGCTGTCACCTTCGAGCGCCCGATCGCCGCCGTGGTCGCCACCCAGGCGCGCGATGCGGGCTTCATCATCAATCCGGTCGCCCCCGACGCGATCCGGTTGGCGCCACCGCTGATCATCGGCCGGCCGGAGGTGGACGCCTTCGTCTCGGCCCTGGGGCCGATCGCCGACCGAGCTATCGAGGAGATGTCATGACCGTCCGCCACTTCCTCAAGGACGACGACCTGAGTCCGGCCGAGCAGGCTGAGGTGCTGGCCCGCGCCGCGGCGATGAAGGCCGACCCCTTTGGCGACACGGCCCTCGCCGGACCGCAGGTTGTAGCCGTGCTTTTCGACAAGCCGACGCTGCGGACCCAGGCCTCGTTCACCGGGGCGATCGCCCATCTGGGTGGTCACCCGATGATCATCGACGGCAACCTCGCCCAGGTGGGGGTGCGCGAGTCGATCGCCGATGTCGCCAGGGTCCTGGGCCGTCAGTCGGTGGCCGTCGTGTGGCGCACGTTCGGCCAGGAGCGCATCGCGGAGATGGCGGCGCACGCCGGCGTCCCCGTCGTCAACGCGCTCACCGATGACTACCATCCGTGCCAGATCCTCGCCGATCTGTTGACCATCAGCGAACACAAGGGCCGGCTCGCCGGTCTGACGATGGCCTATCTCGGCGACGGCGCGAACAATATGGCGCACTCCTATCTCGTCGGCGGGGCGACCGCCGGCCTTCACGTCCGTGTCGCCACCCCGCCGACCCATCAGCCGAAGGCCGAGATTCTTTCTCGGGCAACGGAAATCGCTGCGTCGACCGGTGGTTCGGTGATGCTGACAAAGGATCCGTATGCCGCGGCATACGGTGCCGACGTCGTCGTCACGGACACGTGGGTATCGATGGGGATGGAAGCCGAGAAGGGGGAGCGGCAGGGGATCGGCTCGCCCTTCGAGAAGTTCCGGGTCACCCCCGAGGTGATGGGCGTGGCCGACCCGGCTGCGATCTTCCTGCACTGCCTGCCGGCCTATCGCGGCTTCGAGGTGAGCGCCGAGGTGATCGACGGGCCGCAGTCGGTCGTCTGGGACGAGGCCGAGAACCGCTTGCACGCGCAGAAGGCCGTGTTGTCCTTCCTCCTGCAGCACGCGAGCGCCGACGCGGTGACACCGTGACGGTCTCGCCGTCGCGGGCCGGACGACAGCAGCGGATCATCGAACTCGTCGGTGAGCGTCTCATCCGCTCGCAGTTCGAGCTCGTGGAAATCCTTGCGGCAGAGGGCATCGAGGTCACGCAGGCGACGCTGTCCCGGGACCTCAAGGAGATCGGTGCCGAACGCGTGCGCGTCGGGACCGACTTGGTGTATGCCGTGCCCGGCGAGGGCGGTGACCGCACCGCCCGACCCGCAGCGGATCCCGCCGAGGTCGAAGGCCGGTTGCGCCAGCGCTGCCAGGAACTCCTTGTCTCTGCCGCTGTTTCCGCCAACCTGGTCGTCCTGCGCACCCCACCGGGCGCCGCCAGCTTCCTGGCCTCGGCCATCGACCACGGGCAGTTGCCCGACGTCCTCGGCACCATCGCCGGTGACGACACGATCATGATCATCACCTGCGGCGAGGAGGCCGGCCACGCCCTCGCGCGCCGGTTGCTCGTCACCTCCCGGAAGGACAATGCGTGAGCACCGAGCCCACCACCGAACGCGTCAGTCTCTGGGGCGGACGATTTGCCGGTGGCCCGGCGGATGCCCTTGCCGCACTGTCCAAATCGACGCACTTCGACTGGCGGCTCGCGCGCTACGACATCGCCGGATCCCGAGCCCACGCTCGGGTTCTACACCGGGCCGGGCTACTCGACGAGGCGACCCTGATGGCGATGCTCGACGGCCTCGAGCGCCTCGACGCCGATGTGGTCGCCGGCATCTTCGTCGCCGCAGAAGACGACGAGGACGTGCACACCGCGCTGGAACGGGGCCTGATCGAGCGGGTCGGCGCCGACGTCGGCGGGCGGCTGCGGGCCGGCCGGTCGCGCAACGACCAGATCGCGACGCTCTTGCGGATGTATCTGCGTGACCATGCCCGCGTCGTGGCCGCCCTTGTCCTGGACGTAGTGGATGCTCTTGTGGCGCAGGCGGATCGGCACCTTGGCGTGGCCATGCCCGGCCGGACCCACCTGCAGCACGCGCAGCCGGTGCTGCTCTCGCATCACCTGCTCGCCCATGCGTGGGCGCTGCTGCGCGATGTCGATCGGCTTCGCGACTGGGACCGGCGGGCTGCGGTCTCGCCCTATGGGTCGGGTGCTCTCGCGGGCTCTTCGCTGGGGCTCAATCCCGAAGCCGTGGCCGCCGATCTGGGCTTCGCCGCGGCGGTCGACAACTCCATCGACGGCACGGCGGCGCGGGACTTCGTCGCGGAGTTCGCCTTCGTCGCAGCGATGATCGCCGTCGACATCTCTCGGCACGCGGAAGAGGTGATTCTTTGGGCGACAAAGGAATTCGGGTTTGTCCGCCTCGACGATGCCTATTCGACGGGGTCGAGCATCATGCCGCAGAAAAAGAATCCCGATGTCGCGGAGTTGGCCCGCGGCAAGGCCGGCCGGCTGATCGGCGATCTGTCCGGCCTGCTCGCGACGCTCAAGGGTCTGCCGCTGGCCTACAACCGCGATCTGCAGGAGGACAAGGAGCCCGTCTTCGACGCTGTCGACACCCTGGAGGTGCTGCTGCCGGCCTTCTCGGGGATGGTGGCGACCATGGAGTTCGACACTGACCGACTCGAATCTCTTGCCCCGCAAGGATTCTCGCTGGCGACCGATATCGCCGAGTGGTTGGTGCGCAGTGGCGTGCCCTTCCGTATCGCGCACGAGGTGGCCGGCGCCTGTGTCCGGGCCTGCGAGGAGCGCGGGATCGAGCTGTGGGAGCTGAGTGACGCAGAATTGTCGGCGATCAGCCCGGCGCTCACGCCCGACGTGCGGCGCGTGCTGAGCGTGGCCGGGTCGCTGGCCTCGCGCGACGCCAAGGGCGGCACGGCCCCGGCGCGGGTGGCCGAGCAACTCGACGCCGCGCGCACCGCAGCCGGGACCGCCAGAGGCTGGGCCACCACCGCCGGTTGAGCCATCAGGGCAGCGAGATCCGCATATCTGTCGTCGCCGTGAGCCCGAGCGCCTCGTAGAGCGGCCGCCCGGCGTCCGAGGCGTGCAGACGGAGTCGACGCCGGAGGCACGGCATACGGCCAGCGACTCCTCGATCAGCCGGCGGGCCAGGCCCCGCCGCCGGTGGCTCGGCTCGATATACATAGTGAGCAGCTAGCCGCGCCGAGGAACGGTCGTGTGCGTGTTCGGCGGCAGGTCCAGCCACAGCACGCCGACCCCGCCCACGACGGCGCCTTTCTCGTGCGCGAGCACGCCGACATACCGGCCGTCCGCGAGCGCCGACGCGAGCGAATCGCGCGCGGGCGCGCTCGCCGCAGCGACCACGTCCTCGCTGATTCCCATCTCGCGAAGCATCGAATCCCGGTGGTGGCCGATCCGATCGACGTCGTCGGTGTGCGCACGACGCAGGGTGATCGACATGCTGCGAGCCTCTTGGGCCGCTCGCGTCGCGCAGACTGTTACGTATGCCGCGCCCGCCCCGCCTGCCGCGCCGATTCTTCGCGCGCGAAGTCCTGCAGGTGGCCCCCGATCTGCTCGGGTGCACCATCACCCACGCGGGCGTCACCGTCCGCGTGACCGAGACCGAGGCGTATGCCGGCTACCTCCACGACCCGGGTTCGCACGCCTTCCGCGGCCGGACGCCACGGACGGAGCCGATGTTCGGCCCGGCCGGCTTAACCTATGTCTACTTCACCTATGGCATGCACTGGATGTTGTGTCTGGTCACCGGGCCCGTCGATCTCGCCCAGGCGGTGCTCATCCGGGCCGGCGAGGTCGTCGACGGCCTCGATGTTGCCGCCCAGCGGCGCCCCGGTATTGCCCCGCGGGACTGGTGCCGGGGACCGGCTCGACTGGCCACGACCCTGGCGCTCGACGGCGGCGACACCGGCCGGGACTTCTGCCGGCCGGCGCTGCGTGCCCCGGCCATGCCGGTCGAGCCCATCGACCTGGTCGTGCGGGCAGCGTCGAACTCCATTGTCCCGCAACAGATCCGCACTGGACCGCGGGTCGGCGTGAGTGGTCCGGGCGGCGACGGAGCGAGCTACCCCTGGCGCTTCTGGCTCGACGGTGAACCCACCGTCTCCACCTATCGCCCCGGCGTCACCCGCTCGGGCAGGCGCACGCTCGCCAGGAAGTGAAGGCGACCGTCGTCCGGGGAGCCATCCCGTGAGCGGTCACGCGGGGACGTAGCCGGCGATGTCCGCCCGAAGGCGCGTCTTGACGTCGTGCGGGGCGAAGCTCGCGTCGACGGCCGCCGCCACCAGATCGCGCAGGCCGGTCTCGTCGAGATCCAGCAGCTCGGCCGCCAGCGCGTATTCGCGGCCAAGCGTGGTCCCGAACATCGGCGGGTCGTCACTGTTGACGGTCACCACGACCCCTGCGTCACGCAGCGCTTTGATGGGGTGGTCCTCGATGTTTTTAACGACCCGGGTGGCGAGATTCGAGGTCGGCGAGATCTCCAGAGGGATGCGGCGCTCCGCCAGGTGGGCGACGAGCGCCGGATCGTCGATCGCGCGGATACCGTGACCGATCCGCTCCGCGCCGAGGTCGCGGATCGCCGACCAGATCGTCTCCGGCCCGGTCGACTCGCCCGCGTGGGGCACAGAGTGCAGGCCCGCGGCTCGGGCGCGCTGGAAGTGGGGCGCGAACTGGGCTCGGGGCACACCGATCTCCGGTCCGCCCAAGCCGAAGGCGACGAGGGCATCGGGGGCGTGGTCGACGGCATACCTGATCGTCGCGTCGGCCGCCGGAACACCGGATTCGCCGGGGATGTCGTAGATCCAGCGCACGGCGACGCCGTGGTCGCGTTCGGCAGCCATGCGTGCATCCTCGATCGCCTCGGTGTACGCCTCGATCGGGATGCCACGGATCACCGAGGTATAAGGCGTCATCGTCAGTTCGGCATATCGAACCCGTTGTGCCGCAAGGCCTTCGATGACCTCATACGTGAGCAACCTGATGTCCTCCGGGGTCCGCAGCAGGTCGACGACCGCCAGATAGACCTCGATGAAGTGACCGAAATCGGTGAAGGTGAAGAACTCGCGCAGCGCGTCCAGCTCCGTCGGCACCCCTGCGTCTGGGTGCCGGGCCGCGAGGGCGGCGACCGTCTCCGGCCGCGCCGACCCGACGTGGTGGACGTGGAGTTCGGCCTTCGGCAGGCCGGCGATGAAGTCGGCGTGGTCGGCACGCGCTCGCAGTTCGCTCACAAGCGCCGAGTATGCCGTTTGCCCGATCCTGCGTTGCGCTCATCCTCGCGCATTGGTTGGCTTGCGCGGTGACGCGAGCAGACCTCTGGCCCCGGCGCGCCGAGCGGCTGGTGATACGCCCACCCACCGACGCCGATCTGACGCCGAAGGCTCGATCGGCTACCTGCTCGACCCCGCCGTGCACGGGCGCGGGTTGAGCACCGAGATCGGCGCGGCCCTGCTCGCGCTGGCGTTCGAGGACCTCGGGCTGCACCGGGTCACGGCCGGCTGTTTCGCCGGCAACATCGCGGCTACACCAACGCGATCCTGGGGCACTAATGGCGCGCCCGTTCGAGCAGCGAAACCTGGTAGGGCGCGGCCACAGCGACGTGGCAGGCTGAGCACGGACGCGGCATACCGACCAAGGACGCCGGCCGACGACAAGAGGTGAGGTATCCCGTGAGCAGCGTCTTCGACGAGCTGCAGTGGCGCGGATCGGTGGCCCTGTCCACCGACGAGTCCGCGCTGCGCGAGGCGATCGAGAACGGGCCGATCACCTTGTATTGCGGTTTCGATCCGACGGCGCCCTCACTGCACTTCGGCAACTTCGTCCAACTCGTCGTGTTGCGACGCTTCCAACTCGCCGGGCACCGGGTCATCTGCCTGGTCGGCGGGTCGACCGGGCTGATCGGCGATCCGAAGCCAACCTCCGAGCGGGTGCTGAAGACCAGGGAGCAGACGGCGGCAAATGTCGCCCGGATCAAGGCTCTGGTACGGCCCTTTCTCGACTTCGACGGCACGACGGGTGTCGCCCACCCGGCGATGCTGGTCGACAACCTCGACTGGTTCGGTCCGATGTCCGCTCTGGACTTCCTGCGCGAGGTCGGCAAACACTTCCGCGTCAACCAGATGGTCAAGAAGGAGGCCGTGGCCCGCCGGCTCGAGAGCCAAGAAGGGATCTCCTACACCGAATTCAGCTACCAGCTGCTGCAGGCGTTGGACTACCTCGAGCTCTACCGGACGCACGGGTGTGTGCTGCAGACGGGGGGATCGGACCAGTGGGGCAATATCACCGCGGGCGTCGACTTGGTCCACAAGGTCGAGGGCGTCTCGGTCCACGCGCTCGCGACGCCACTACTGACGGACGCCGCCGGGGTCAAGTACGGCAAGTCGGAGGGCAATGCCATTTGGCTGTCGGCCGATATGACCAGCGCGTACGCCTTCTACCAGTACTTCCTCAATGTCGATGATGCCAGTGTCGGCGCCCTGCTGCGCTTCTTCACCGACCGGTCGCAGCCCGAGATCGAGGAGCTCGAGCGCGCCGCACGGGAGGAGCCTTTCCGACGTGCGGCCCAAAAGGCCCTCGCGGCGGACATCGTGACCCTGGTGCACGGTGATCCCGCTCGTCAGGCGGTGGTCGCGGCGTCAGAAGCTCTCTTCGGCAAGGGGGATCTGCGCGCCCTGGACGCGGCCACGCTTGTGGATGCGACGGCGGAGCTGCCCGGCGGCGAGGTCCACGCGGGCATGTCCGTGGTCGATGCGTTGGTGAGCGTCGGCCTGGTCGACTCGCGCAATGCCGCGCGCCGGGCCATCGCTGAGGGCGGTGCGTCGGTTAATGGCGTCAAAGTGACCGATGCAAATGCCGTGCTGGCGGAGGCCGACCTCCTGGCCGGCCTGGTAACGATCCTTCGTCGCGGCCGGAAGTCGCTTGCCGCGGGGCGAGCCGCAGCGCTCTGATCAGCACGTATGACGTTCCAGCGGCCCCCGGTGCACTCCTCGAACAGGCGTGCGACACGCCCGGGATGCAACGCCGATTTTGCAAGATCGGCGAAAGCCCCGTAATGTTTTCCACGTCAGCCCGCAAGGGAGGAACGGACGCCACCGCAGGAGCGATACTCCTGACGAAGCCGGCCGGTCCCGCAGGCAAACTGACTCCAACAGCCGGAAGCACCCGAACCGCAAGGTGAGGCACGTCGGCGAAGCAGGCCGGTACACCGGTTTGGAACAGTCCCAGCAGACTGTTAGAGTAAGACCACCGCGCAGATCCAAGCGCTTCAACAACGGCCGCCGTCGAGCGGATCACGAAGTTGACGCCCAAGCATGGGTGCGGTAAGCTTGAACGGTTGCCCCAAACGAGCATTGATCGAAAAGATCGGTGATCTTAGGTGCGCGTCCGAACCTTGAGAACTCAACAGCGTGTCAAAAATCGATGCCAATAACCTCGTCACGGGGCGAACCGATAGATCGCATTAGCGATCGAATCGATTCATCTCGTACGAAATCCTTTTGGTTGACAACGATCATCTAGCAATAGCTAGTTGTTCTTGCTCAGCCAGTGAAACAACCCTTCGTGGGTAGTGTTTTCTTGGGCTTGCCCGAGAGCAAAACATCAACGGAGAGTTTGATCCTGGCTCAGGACGAACGCTGGCGGCGTGCTTAACACATGCAAGTCGAACGGTGACGAGGAGCTTGCTCCTCTGATCAGTGGCGAACGGGTGAGTAACACGTGAGTAACCTGCCCCAGACTCTGGAATAACAGTTGGAAACAGCTGCTAATACCGGATACGAGACAGAGAGGCATCTCTCCTGTCTGGAAAGTCTTTCGGTCTGGGATGGACTCGCGGCCTATCAGCTTGTTGGTGAGGTAATGGCTCACCAAGGCGACGACGGGTAGCCGGCCTGAGAGGGCGACCGGCCACACTGGGACTGAGACACGGCCCAGACTCCTACGGGAGGCAGCAGTGGGGAATATTGCACAATGGGCGAAAGCCTGATGCAGCGACGCCGCGTGAGGGATGACGGCCTTCGGGTTGTAAACCTCTTTCAGCAGGGAAGAAGCGAAAGTGACGGTACCTGCAGAAGAAGCACCGGCTAACTACGTGCCAGCAGCCGCGGTAATACGTAGGGTGCGAGCGTTGTCCGGAATTATTGGGCGTAAAGAGCTTGTAGGCGGTTTGTCGCGTCTGCTGTGAAAATCCGGGGCTCAACCCCGGACCTGCAGTGGGTACGGGCAGACTAGAGTATGGTAGGGGAGACTGGAATTCCTGGTGTAGCGGTGAAATGCGCAGATATCAGGAGGAACACCGATGGCGAAGGCAGGTCTCTGGGCCATTACTGACGCTGAGAAGCGAAAGCGTGGGGAGCAAACAGGATTAGATACCCTGGTAGTCCACGCCGTAAACGTTGGGCGCTAGGTGTGGGACCCTTTTCACGGGTTCTGTGCCGCAGCTAACGCATTAAGCGCCCCGCCTGGGGAGTACGGCCGCAAGGCTAAAACTCAAAGGAATTGACGGGGGCCCGCACAAGCGGCGGAGCATGTGGATTAATTCGATGCAACGCGAAGAACCTTACCAAGGCTTGACATATACCGGAAACATCTGGAGACAGGTGCCCCGCAAGGTCGGTATACAGGTGGTGCATGGTTGTCGTCAGCTCGTGTCGTGAGATGTTGGGTTAAGTCCCGCAACGAGCGCAACCCTCGTTCTATGTTGCCAGCGCGTTATGGCGGGGACTCATAGAAGACTGCCGGGGTCAACTCGGAGGAAGGTGGGGATGACGTCAAATCATCATGCCCCTTATGTCTTGGGCTTCACACATGCTACAATGGCCGGTACAAAGGGCTGCGAAACCGCGAGGTGGAGCGAATCCCATAAAACCGGTCTCAGTTCGGATTGGGGTCTGCAACTCGACCCCATGAAGTCGGAGTCGCTAGTAATCGCAGATCAGCAACGCTGCGGTGAATACGTTCCCGGGCCTTGTACACACCGCCCGTCAAGTCACGAAAGTCGGTAACACCCGAAGCCGGTGGCCCAACCTTTTGGAGGGAGCCGTCGAAGGTGGGACTGGCGATTGGGACTAAGTCGTAACAAGGTAGCCGTACCGGAAGGTGCGGCTGGATCACCTCCTTTCTAAGGAGCACTGGTCGCGCAAGCGATCCAGGGCCTCGCTCGTGACGAACGCTCACGAGGAGGAGCTCATGGGTGAAACATCGATTACTTGGCAGCGCGCAACGCGCCGGCCTCTAGTACAAGTCCTCCGGGACAGTGGAACGAGACGGAGTGGGCACGCTGCCTGACACGTTGTTGGGTCCTGAGGGCTCGGACGCTTTGTCGTTTCGGACTTCAAGGGCCGATGGAATCGGCTCGGACCGAGATCCCAACTGCGAACCGCGCGGCATGTCCGTAGCAGGCGCGCCCGGGAGACGGATCCGCCCGTATTTTGAGAACTACACAGTGGACGCGAGCATCTTTGTGGCTCAAGTTTATAAGGGCACACGGTGGATGCCTTGGCACCAGGAACCGAAGAAGGACGTAGGAATCTGCGATAAGCCTCGGGGAGTCGATAACCAGACTGTGATCCGAGGATTTCCGAATGGGGAAACCCGGCTGGAGGCAAGTCCAGTCACTCTCACCTGAACACATAGGGTGAGTAGAGGGAACGTGGGGAAGTGAAACATCTCAGTACCCACAGGAAGAGAAAGCAACCGCGATTCCGTTAGTAGTGGCGAGCGAAAGCGGAACAGGCCAAACCGATTGCGTGTGATAGTTGTCAGACGTTGCGTGATCGGGGTTGTGGGATTTCTCAGTCGGCACTGACAGGCCGGCACGGAGTCAAAAATTTGCGTCATAGTCGAAGGGCATTGAAAGGCCCGGCACAGAGGGTGCGACCCCCGTAGACGAAATGGCGTGAACTCCGGAGAAGTATCCCAAGTAGCACGGGACCCCTGAAATCCCGTGTGAATCTGGCGGGACCACCCGCTAAGCCTAAATATTCCCTGGTGACCGATAGCGGACAAGTACCGTGAGGGAAAGGTGAAAAGTACCCCGAGAGGGGAGTGAAATAGATCCTGAAACCGTGTGCCTACAATCCGTTGGAGCCTCCTTGTGGGGTGACAGCGTGCCTTTTGAAGAATGAGCCTGCGAGTTAGTGCTCGGTGGCGAGGTTAACCCGTGTGGGGAAGCCGTAGCGAAAGCGAGTCCGAATAGGGCGTTTTAGTCGCCGGGTCTAGACCCGAAGCGGAGTGATCTACCCATGGCCAGGTTGAAGCGACGGTAAGACGTCGTGGAGGACCGAACCCACTTAGGTTGAAAACTGAGGGGATGAGCTGTGGGTAGGGGTGAAAGGCCAATCAAACTCCGTGATAGCTGGTTCTCCCCGAAATGCATTTAGGTGCAGCGTCACGTGTTTCTTACCGGAGGTAGAGCTACTGGATAGCCGATGGGCCTCACCAGGTTACTGACGTTAGCCAAACTCCGAATGCCGGTAAGTGAGAGCGTGGCAGTGAGACTGCGGGGGATAAGCTCCGTAGTCGAGAGGGAAACAGCCCAGACCACCAGCTAAGGTCCCTAAGCGTGTGCTAAGTGGGAAAGGATGTGGAGTTGCATTGACAACCAGGAGGTTGGCTTAGAAGCAGCCACCCTTTAAAGAGTGCGTAATAGCTCACTGGTCAAGTGATTCCGCGCCGACAATGTAGCGGGGCTCAAGCACACCACCGAAGCTGTGGCATTGACACACTGCCTGGCGAAAGTCCAAGCGTGTTGATGGGTAGGGGAGCGTCGTGTGGCGAGTGAAGCGGCGGAGTGATCCAGCCGTGGACGCCACACGAGTGAGAATGCAGGCATGAGTAGCGAATGACGGGTGAGAAACCCGTCCGCCGAATAACCAAGGGTTCCAGGGTCAAGCTAATCTGCCCTGGGTAAGTCGGGACCTAAGGCGAGGCCGACAGGCGTAGTCGATGGACATCCGGTTGATATTCCGGAACCGGCGAAGAACCGCCCATGATGAACCTTGTGATGCTAAACGCCCAAAGCGTGATGACGTCTTCGGACTGACTCAAGTGGAGCGCGTGACCCGAACTTGTAGTAGTCAAGCGATGGAGAGACGCAGGAAGGTAGCCTCCGCGTGGCGATGGTAGTCCACGTCCAAGGGTGTAGGGAGCGAGATAGGCAAATCCGTCTCGCACATATCCTGAGACCTGATAGTGACCGCGAATGCGGGAAGCAGGGTGATCCTATGCTGCCAAGAAAATCTTCTAGCGAGGTTCTAGCCGCCCGTACCCCAAACCGACTCAGGTGGTTAGGTAGAGAATACCAAGGCGATCGAGTGAATCGTAGTTAAGGAATTCGGCAAAATGCCCCCGTAACTTCGGGAGAAGGGGGGCCCGGATTCTGAAGTCCTTTACGGACTAGGATGATGGGCCGCAGAGACCAGGGAGAAGCGACTGTTTACTAAAAACACAGGTCCGTGCGAAGTTGCAAAACGAAGTATACGGACTGACGCCTGCCCGGTGCTGGAAGGTTAAGAGGACGGGTTAGTCGCAAGACGAAGCTCAGAATTTAAGCCCCAGTAAACGGCGGTGGTAACTATAACCATCCTAAGGTAGCGAAATTCCTTGTCGGGTAAGTTCCGACCTGCACGAATGGCGTAACGACTTCTCCACTGTCTCAACTGCGAACTCGGCGAAATTGCATTACGAGTAAA
Organism: Nostocoides vanveenii; assembly: GCF_039531165.1. Classification (NCBI taxonomy): domain Bacteria; kingdom Bacillati; phylum Actinomycetota; class Actinomycetes; order Micrococcales; family Intrasporangiaceae; genus Nostocoides; species Nostocoides vanveenii. The sequence continues at coordinate 60,960 of NZ_BAAAPN010000045.1, forward strand.
GATGCTCGTTACGCGCAGCAGGACGGAAAGACCCCGGGACCTTTACTATAGCTTGGTATTGGTGTTTGGGACGGCTTGTGTAGGATAGGTGGGAGACTTGGAAGCATGCACGCCAGTGTGTGTGGAGTCAACGTTGAAATACCACTCTGGTCGTTCTGGATATCTAACCTCGGTCCGTGATCCGGATCAGGGACATTGCCTGGTGGGTAGTTTAACTGGGGCGGTTGCCTCCTAAAATGTAACGGAGGCGCTCAAAGGTTCCCTCAATCTGGTTGGCAATCAGATTTCGAGTGTAAGTGCACAAGGGAGCTTGACTGCGAGACAGACATGTCGAGCAGGGACGAAAGTCGGAACTAGTGACCCGACGGTGGCTTGTGGAAGCGCCGTCGCTCAACGGATAAAAGGTACCCCGGGGATAACAGGCTGATCTTGCCCAAGAGTCCATATCGACGGCATGGTTTGGCACCTCGATGTCGGCTCGTCGCATCCTGGGGGTGGAGTTGCTCCCAAGGGTTGGGCTGTTCGCCCATTAAAGCGGTACGCGAGCTGGGTTTAGAACGTCGTGAGACAGTTCGGTCCCTATCCGCTGTGCGCGTAGGAAACTTGAGAAGGGCTGCCCCTAGTACGAGAGGACCGGGGTGGACGAACCTCTGGTGTGTCAGTTGTCCTGCCAAGGGCACGGCTGATTAGCTACGTTCGGAAGTGATAACCGCTGAAAGCATCTAAGCGGGAAGCACGCTTCAAGATGAGGTTTCCATGGGCGCAAGCCCGAGAGGCTCCCAGTAGACGACTGGGTTGATAGGCCAGATGTGGAAGTGCGGTAACGCATGTAGCTGACTGGTACTAATAAGCCGATAACTTGACCACACATCGCAAGATGTCGAAGATTTTGCTCGCGTCCACTGTGCAGTTCCCGAGATATGGTCGGGAACGATTGATATCTCCATAGAGTTTCGGCTGTCATAGCGAAGGGGAAACGCCCGGCTCCATTCCGAACCCGGAAGCTAAGCCCTTCAGCGCCGATGGTACTGCACTGGTGACGGTGTGGGAGAGTAGGACGCAGCCGGACATACTTCATGAAAGCGCCCTCCCGGAAACGGTTGAGGGCGCTTTCGTGTTTCCCCTACGCTTTGCGCAAGGGCCAAGATGAGCCGATGGAAGGATTTGCGCGTGAACCAGGACAATCGCGACGGTCGTGGTGGCCGCGGTCAGGGGGGTGAGGACCGCCGCGGTGCTCCTCGCCGCGATGAATCCGGCCGGCCGAGCGGTGCTCGGCGCTCCGGCGACGGGCGGTCCGTGGGCGGCGCTCGGCGCGATGAGACCGCTGAGCGCGGTCGCGGGGGACGGGATGCGGCATACGGAGCTCAGCGCGCTAGCGGTGAACGTCGTGACCGGAGTGGCCGGTCGGCACGTGGCGACGGCGGCGAGCGGGGTGATCGTCCGCGCGGCGATCACCCCGACCGGACCGGCGGAGACCGCCGGGAGGGGCCACCGCCCGATGGTGACCGCGGCGCACGGGGGCTCGGTCCACGCCTCGTGCCGACCAAGCGGCGCCTGCCCGAGCCGGCCATTGCCGAAGGCGTCACCGGTGCCGAACTCGATCGCGATGTGCGGGGACAGTTGCGGACGCTGTCGAAGGAGAACGCGGACGGGGTTGCGCAGCACCTGGTCATGGTGGCCTTGTTGCTGCAGGCGGAAGATCTCGACGGTGCCCTGGCGCACGCCGAGACCGCGGTCCGGCGCGCCGGCCGGGTGCCAGCGGCTCGAGAAGCCCTGGGCATGGTCGCCTATCGGCTGGGCGACTTCGCACGCGCCCTCGCAGAGTTCCGCACGGTGCGTCGCCTCAGCGGTTCGGATCACCTCCTCCCGTTGATGGTCGACTGCGAACGTGGCCTGGGCCGGCCCGAGCGCGCTCTCGAGCTGGCCAACGGCCCCGAGGCGGCGAACCTCACGGCCGCGGAACGCGTGGAACTCGCGATCGTCATTTCCGGCATTCGCCGCGACCTCGGCCAGCTCGATGCGGCGGTGCTCGGATTGGAGCGCGGCATCGGTGGCCCCGTGCGTCCCTGGAGTGCCCGGCTCTACTACGCCTACGCCGATGCGCTGGCCGCGCGCGGTGATCATGCGAGCGCCCGCACGTGGTTCGGCAAGGTTGCGGAGCTGGACCACGACCTGGAAACCGATGCGGCAGAACGACTTGACGAACTCGATGGTTTGGTCTTCACCGATCTGGATGACGATGTCGATGAGGACGGGTGGGCGCAGGCGTGACCGCCGACGCGACGCCGCTGGCGGGCTACCGTGGGATTGTCTGCGACCTCGACGGAGTCGTCTACCGCGGTCCGGATCCGGTGCCCTATGCCGTTGACGTGCTCGGTGGATTGCCGACCCCGGTGGTCTACGCGACCAACAATGCCTCACGCACTCCCGATGAGGTCGCCGCTCACTTGACCTCCTTCGGACTCACCGCCAACGCTGAGCACGTCGTGACCAGTTCCATGGCCGGGGCGGCGGCCATCGCGAAGCGCGTTCCGTCGGGCTCTAAGGTCCTCGCCGTCGGCGGGTCAGGAGTCGCGATCGCCCTGCGCGCCGCGGGCTTCGAGCCCGTCGAGTCCACGGGCGACGGCGTGGTGGCCGTGCTGCAGGGATACGGGCCGCGCGTGTGCGCCGCGGATCTGGCTGAGGCGGCATACGCGATCGAGTCGGGGGCGCTCTGGGTCGCGACGAATGACGATCTGACGCTCCCGACCGATCGCGGCATCGCCCCGGGCAATGGCTCGCTGGTGCGCTGTGTGGCGATTGCGAGCGGTGCCGAGCCGGTAGTCGTGGGCAAGCCGCAGGCGCCGTTGTACCTGATGAGTTCGGCTGTCCTGGGCATCGAACCCGCGGCTGTGCTGGGTGTCGGTGATCGTCTGGAGACCGACATCGCCGGGGCCACGGCGGCAGGGATGGACTCGCTGCTGGTGCTGACCGGTGTGCACGGCATCCGGGACGCGTCCCTTGCGCCGGTCGCCGAGCGGCCGAAGTTCGTGGTCAGCGACCTGCGCGGACTCATCGAGCCGTATGCCGCACCCACCCCCACGCCGGACGGGTGGGCGTGCGACGGTGCGACGGTCCGCGTCGATGGGGACCGTGTGCTGGTCGCCTGCGGCGGTCCGGATATTGCTGTGGGGCGGGCGGGGCTCGCGGCGATCTGGGCCGCGGTGGACGCGGGCTTGCCCACCGATCGTGCCGCTTCCCTGGCTGCGTCCCTGCCCGATCGCGCCTGATAGGGCTCGACACGAGGCGAGGCGGCTCGTGGCCTGGCCGCAAGAACGCGTTTAGGCTCGACCCAGGTCACGGCATTTCATTTTGACGAGGAGACATTTGTGAACGGACTAGTCCGCTGGGCGGTCACGACATCCCTGGCGACCATCGAACTCGTCCTGACCAAGACACTTGACGGCGTCCGGGTGGCCAATGTGATGCTGGCGTCCCCCGGACCGGAGCAGCGCCAACTGGCTGCTGCACCGTCGAGCGCGCCCGCGTCATCCGAGGCGGGCGCGCGGCCGGGTTGGCGCTCCCCGGAGCGCGGCAATCTGGATGCCACGTCCGCGGCGTTGCGCGCCCGTGCGGCTGCCCGGCCGGTGCCCGGAACGCTCGTTCCGCGTGCCGAGCCGGTGGGGGCAGCGGAGGTGACGTCTGAGGCAGCGTCGCGGACGCGACCGCCGCGGCGGCGGGTGGTCGTCGCCTCGGCCTCCGCCGGATCGCTGGCCGGCCGGGTCGTGCCGGAGCCTGAGGCGCCCCGCCCGATCGCGTCCGAGACGCCCGCTATTGCCGATCCGGCGGCGATTGCCGAGGGACTGCCGACGACGCCGTCGCTGCGTTCGGCGTCGGTGCGCCTGGCGCCCGCAAAGCGTGGCTCGGCGAAGAAGGTGGCATCCTCGAGGCTCGCTACGCCGACCCGTGCGACCGACGGCGCCAACCGTGCTGACAGCGCCACGACCACCCCGGCCAAGCGTGGCGTGAGCCGGAAGTCCGGTGCGACCAAGGTGTCAGCCACCAAGACGTCGGCGGCCAAGGCGGACACGGCCAAGCGGGCGACGAAGAAGGTGGCCACTACGGCGCCGGCAGGCAGGGCGGCCGGTGTCGAGGCGCCCACCAAGAAGGCGGCTTCGAGGGTCTCGACGGCGAAGACGACGCCGGCGAAATCCACGGCCGCCCGCGGGTCTCGCCGCGCGGCCAAAAAGGCCGGCCCGCCTGCCGGGGTGGAGCCGTCGTGAGTGATGCCGGGCACCCGCGCCCGGGGCCGCTCGGAGCCGTGAAACCTGATTCGGTCGGCAGGAGCGGATCGTCGACGCTCCCGGTGATTCGGCAGACCGGGACGGACCCGAGCGCGCAACCCACCGTCCCGACGTCGTCGGGCAATTCGTCCGCTGCGGCAGGCGCGGCGCCCCCCACGACCGGAGATCTGGTGATCGACGGCGCCCTGGCCGAACTCGCTGCTGTCGCCCCGGACGATCTGGACACCCTTCTGCGTGCCGGAGCCATTGTGGAGGATGTGCTCCGCGGTCGCTTGCGCGACCTGTCGAGTTGACTGAGCCCGACACCGGCGCCGACGAGGGGAGCGCACCTGCGCAGCGGCTGGACGTCGAGCTGGTCCGCCGGGGCCGAGCCCGATCGCGAGGCCACGCCCGGGACCTCATCACGCGCGGGGCGGTGCAGGTCAACGGCATACCGGCGCTGAAACCGGCCCAGCCGGTGACGGCAGGGGATGATCTCGACGTCACCGACGCGCACCGGTGGGTCGGACGAGGTGCGGAGAAGCTCGACGGGGCGCTCACGGCATACGGGCTGGATGTCCGTGGACGTCGCGCGCTGGACGTGGGGGCGAGCACCGGCGGATTCACCCAGGTCCTGCTCGAGCGTGGCGCGCGCGAGGTGGTGGCCCTCGACGTAGGCCACGGGCAACTCGTCCCGCAACTGCGCGACGACCCCAGGGTGCGGGAGTTGTCGGGAACCTCGGTCCGCGGACTGACCGAGCCGATGATCGGCGGGCCGGTCGACCTCGTCGTCGTCGATCTCAGCTTCATCAGCTTAACGGTCGTGCTCGATGACATCGCCCGGGTCTGCGCGGCCGACGCGGACGTGATCCTGCTGGTCAAACCCCAGTTCGAGGTCGGGCGCGGACGGCTGGGCAAGAAGGGGGTAGTGACTGCGCCCACCGACCGGGCGATGGCGATCCGGAACGTGGGCCGAGTTGCCGAGGTAGCGGGTTTCGCGCTGCGCACGCTGGTTGCGAGCGGGACTCTCGGGTCGCACGGCAACCGGGAGTACCTCTTGTGGGTGGCGGTGTCGGAGGTTGTCGGTGGCTCGTGGCAGGCTCGGGATGAGTTGATCGATCGGGCCGTCAGATAAGGACCAGGCATGACACCACCGCGCCGCATCCTCATCGTCGTGCATCCCTATCGTCAGGACGCGCGACAGTTGGCTGCCGACGTCATCGAACGGCTGACCCTGGCGGGCATCGAGGTGTGCGTCGACCCGCTGGTGGCCGAGTCGCTCTCCGGTTCGGTCGGTCCGGTGAGCCTGCCCGCCGACCCGGCACGCGCTGCCGACGGCTGCGAGCTGGTGCTCGTCCTCGGCGGCGACGGCACGATTCTGCGCGGTGCGGAGTTGTCGCGCGGCTCCGGCGCCCCGCTGCTCGGGATCAATCTCGGGCACGTCGGCTTCCTGGCCGAGTCCGAACGCAAGGACACGCATACGACCATCGACCGAATCGTCGCCCAGGACTACACCGTCACCGAGCGGATGACGGTCGACGTCGTCAGCTATCGGCAGGGGCAGGAGTTCTACCGCACCTGGGCACTGAACGAGGCCACCGTGGAAAAGGTCGCTCGTGAGCGGATGCTGGAACTGACGGTCGAGGTCGACGGCCGGCCGCTGTCGACGTGGGGGTGCGATGGCGTGGTGATGGCCACCCCGACCGGCTCGACCGCCTATGCGTTCTCCGCGGGCGGCCCCATCGTCTGGCCCGATCTTGACGCCATCCTCCTGGTCCCGATCAGCGCGCACGCGTTGTTCACCCGGCCGCTGGTGCTGGGTCCGCGCTCGCGCATCGCGGTGGAGGTCATCCCCGGCACGCAAGGCTCCGGGGTGCTGTGGTGCGACGGGCGCCGAAGCGTCGATCTGCCGCCCGGTGCCCGGATTGAGGTATGCCGTTCGGAGCAGCCGGTGCGGCTGGCCCGGCTCTCCGGCGATCCTTTCACCGACCGCCTGGTCGAGAAGCTGCGCCTGCCCATCCACGGCTGGCGAGGCGCGCCGGCCGCTGACGCTATTCCGGTGCTCCGGCACAGCTTCGAGCCCGGGCCATGATCAGCGAGCTACGGATCGGCGCCCTCGGGGTGATCGACCAGGCGGTGTTGGCCCTGCACCCTGGCCTGAATGTCGTCAGCGGCGAGACCGGGGCCGGCAAGACGATGGTCGTCACCGGGCTGGGCCTGCTCTTCGGTGCGCGCGGCGACTCGGGTCTGGTCCGGGCACCCGCCGATGCGGCCAGCGTCGAAGGACTGATCGACGTCGCCACCGGGCATCCGGCCCTGGCGCGGGCGGCGGACGCCGGCGCCGATACCGCCGACGGGCTGATTCTTGTGCGCACCGTCGGCGCGCGCGGCCGTTCCCGGGCGTATGCCGGGGGCCGCTCGGTGCCGGTGTCGGTGCTCGGCGAACTTGCCCAAGACCTGCTCGTCGTCCACGGCCAGGCGGATCAGTGGCGGCTGCGCTCGGGCGAAGCCCAGCGAGCTCTGCTGGACGACTTCGGCGGCCCCGACCTGCGGGCCGTGCGGGAGCGCTATGTCGCCGATCTCGACGCCTGGCGCTCGGCGTGCGCGCAACTGGAGCGGCTCACTGACCTGGTCGCCAGTCGGACCGCCGACCTCGACGTGCTGCGGGCCGGGGTGGAGCGCATCGAGCGGATCGACCCCCAGCCGGGTGAGGATGCGGCGCTGCGCGCCGAGGAGGACCGCCTCGCGCACGCCGAGCAGCTGCGCTCGGCCGCGTACGCGGCCGGGGCGCACCTGCTCGGCGACGACGCGAGCGGCCCCGAGGCGCCCGGCGCCGCCGAGTTGCTGGCGGCCGCCGCCTCGGCGCTCAGCCCCGTGATCGACCACGACCAGGCCCTGGCCGACCTCCACGTCCGGCTCCAGGAGGTCGCCATGCTGGTCTCGGATCTAGGCAGTGACCTAAGCGCCTATGCCGACGGCGTCGACGTCGATGACGAGCGGCTCGGAGCCATCTTGGCCCGGCGCTCCGAGTTGGCCACCCTCACCCGCGCGCACGGCGGCGACCTGAACGCCGTCCTGACCTGGCTGGGGCAGGCCAGCGCTCGCCTGCTCGACGTTGACACCGCCGCCGACGAGTTGCCGCTGGCGCAGGAGCGAGCCGACGCGGCGCTCGCCGCCCTCGGCGTGAGCGCGGCCGCGTTGACCCGGGCCCGGTCGCTGGCCGGCGCAGACCTCGCGCAGCAAGTGAGCGCCGAGCTTCGGCACCTGGCGATGGGCGCCGCGGAGGTCGATGTGACGGTGAGCTCGCGGGGGGAGGGGGCCACGGCATACGGGCCGGTCGGGGCGGATGATGTCGAGTTCGTGATGCGGGCCGGATCCGGCCTGCCGGCGCGGCCGATCGCCAAGGCCGCGTCCGGTGGTGAGTTGTCGCGGGTGATGCTCGCGATCGAGGTCGTCCTCGGCACGCGGGCGGCCGTGGTGCCGACCTATGTCTTCGACGAGGTCGACGCCGGGGTGGGCGGGCGCGCCGCGCTCGACATCGGCGCGCGGCTCGCGCGGCTGGCGATCAATGCCCAGGTGCTGGTCGTCACGCATCTGCCGCAGGTGGCCGCCTTCGCCGACGCGCACCTGGTGGTGACCAAGGCCGACGACGGTCAGGTGACGCGCAGTGATGTGCGCCTCGTCGCCGGTGAGGCGCGCGAACGCGAGCTTGCGCGGATGATGGCCGGCGGCGATTCCGAGGTGGCTCTTGACCACGCCCGGGAGCTTTTGGCGTCGGCGGCGGCGCGACGCGCCTCGTGGGACAATTGACCTGATGCGAACCTCCCTGTCCCGACGTTCGCGCGAGCCTGGCCCCGGGGAGGGAACCGCTCGCGCGCGCGTCGACCGGCGCACCAAGAACCTCACCAAGCGGCTGGGCCCGGGACAGATCGCGGTGATCGACCACGAGGACATCGACCGGGTCAGCGCGGAGGCGCTCATCGCGTGCCGGCCGGGGGCCATCGTCAATGCTGCCGCCTCCATTTCCGGCCGCTACCCCAATATCGGTCCGCAGCTGATCGTCGAGGCGGGTATCCCGTTGATCGACGCCTGCGGGCCGGACCTGACCAAGGCCATCGCCGAGGACACGCACGTCCGCCTCGAGGACGGCGTCGTCCGTGACGCCGCGACCGGGACGATCCTGGCCGAGGGCACCGTGCTGACGGCAGAGGGCATCCAGAGTGCCATGGCCGTCGCGCGCGAGGGCCTGTCGGGGCAGTTGCAGTCCTTCGCGCAGAACACGATGGAATACCTCGTCCGCGAGAAGGATCTGCTCATCGACGGAGTCGGCGCCCCCGACATCATCACCAAGCTCGACGGCCGGCACGCGCTGATCGTCGTGCGCGGCTATCACTACAAGGAAGACCTGCAGGCGCTGCGGCACTACATCCGGGAATACAAGCCGGTGCTGATCGGCGTCGACGGTGGAGCCGATGCCCTGCTGGAGGAGAAGCACCGACCGGATCTGATCGTCGGTGACATGGACTCGGTGTCCGACGCGGCTCTCACCAGTGGCGCGGAGATCGTCGTGCACGCCTACCGCGACGGCCGGGCCCCCGGGGCCGAGCGGGTCCGCGAACTCGGCATCGACCCGGTCGTCTTCCCCGCCACTGGCACGAGCGAGGACGTCGCGATGCTGCTCGCCGACGACAAGGGTGCGACCCTGATCGTTGCCGTCGGCACCCATGCCACGCTGGTCGAATTCCTTGACAAGGGGCGCTCGGGCATGGCCAGCACCTTCTTGACCCGGCTGCGGGTCGGCAGCAAGTTGATCGACGCCAAGGGCGTCAGTCGCCTCTATCGCTCGCGGATCTCCGGCGCGACGATGCTGACCGCGCTCTTCATCGGGTTGCTGGTCCTCGGGCTGGCGATGTACAACACGCCCGGCGGCGCCATCATCCTGCAACTGATCGGTGCCCGCTGGGACGACCTGTGGGCCGCAATCGTGGGGGTATTCACGTGATCGACTTCCGCTATCACCTCGTCTCGCTGGCCTCGGTGCTGATCGCGCTGGCCATCGGGATCGTGCTAGGCGCCGGACCGCTCAAGGAAGGCATCAGCGAGTCGCTCAACTCCCAGGTGGTGCAACTGCGCGCCGAGAAGCAGGACTTGCGCACGCAACTCGATGCGGCCAACAGCAGCATCGACACGCACCAGAGCTTCGACAAGACCGTGTTGCCGGCCGCCGTCGCGGGTCGCCTCGCCGACCGCACGGTTGTCGTCGTCGCCCTGCCCAATGCCGATTCCGGCGTCACCACCAGCAGCGAGGACACCCTCGGCGCGGCCGGCGCGAGCTTGCAAGGGCCGGTCCAGATCGGCGAGAAGTGGACCGACACCTCCGAGGCGGCGAGCAGTGAGCGTGCGGGCGTGGCCACGACGATCGCCGGCGCGCTGGGGCTGCGAACCACCGCGACCGGTGACGATCTGCTCAACGATGTCCTGGGGGCCACCCTGCTCACCAAGGTCACCGATGCGACGGCGGAGCCGGCCATCCCCGAGGATCGGCGGCGCGCCTCCTGGGACGCCCTGCGGACGGCCGGCCTGGTTGCCGGGGACTACCCGAGCACCCCGGGCTCCCTCGCGGTCGTGATCGGCGCGCCGGAAGTCAAAGTCCCGACGGCGACGAGCACAGGTGCCCAGTCCCTGCCCAGCCTGGCGGCACTCGCCGGGGCCCTGGACGCGGCGGGGACGGGCGCCGTGCTCACGGCCCAGATCGACCCAAAGGCTACTGACAGCACCTCGGTGATTGCCGCCGCTCGCGGGGAATCCGCCCTGCGCCAGCGCCTGTCCACCGTCGATGACGCGGGCAGCAGCATCGGCCAGATCAGCATCGTCTGGGCGCTCGTCGAGCAGGCCGCCGGACGGGTCGGCCAGTATGGCCTGCTCTCCGGCGCGCGCGCCGTGTTCCCGTCGGCCGGCTGAGCCAGGGATGACCGGACCCACGCTCTCTTCAGCGGCCGCGACGATCACGGCTGCGGCCGCTGCGCGGTGGGGCGGCCGGGCGCTGCGCGCCCATCCCCCCGGCGGCGCGGGACGGTGGACACGCACCAACCACGCCGGCCGGCCGATCTCGCTGCTCGAAGGACCGGGGTATGTCGCAGGCGCCGTCCTCGGTGCCCTTGCCGGCGGCCTGGCCGCGCGTCGCGCCGGCGCACGCGGACTTGGGGGACCGCGCGAGCCTCGCGCGTGGCCCCAGGGAGCGAGCGCCCGCCCCGCCACCGGCGCCACCGTCCTGGCGGCCGTGGGTGCGGGCGCCTTCGGCCTGCTCGACGATCTCGCCGGCGACGCCAGTAGCAAGGGGCTGCGTGGCCACCTCGGCGCGCTCCGGGAGGGCCGCGTCACGACGGGTGCCGTCAAGATCGCCGGGCTTGCTGCGGCGGGGGCGGCCACGGCATACCTTCTCGACCGGCCGGGTGCGCGCGGCACGCCGGCGTTGCGGACCCTGCCGGCGACGCTCATCGGGGGCGCGGTGATCGCTGGGAGCGCAAATCTTGCCAACCTGCTGGACCTGCGCCCGGGGCGTGCCCTCAAGGTCGCGATCATCGCGGCTGCGCCCTTCGCCATCCTCGCAGATCGCACCGCAGGGGCGGCGCTCGGGGCGGCCCTGGGGTCCCTGCCCGATGACCTGGCCGGCGCGACCATGCTCGGCGACACCGGCGCCAACGCCGCGGGCTCCCTGGTCGGTGCGGCCGTGGTCGCCCGCACCGGCCCCGTCGGGCGCGCACTCGTCCTCGGCACGCTCGCCGGGCTGACCCTCGCCTCCGAGCGAGTCAGCTTCACCACGGTCATCGAGTCCACCCCGGTGCTGCGGGAGCTCGACGCCTGGGGTCGCCGATGAGCGAGGCCGCCAGCCGGCCCGCGCGGCATCCCGGCATCGGGTCCGCGGCCCGCTCCATCGCCGTCCTCAACCTCGCCTCGCGGGTGGCGGGTTTTGCGCGCACCCTCGTCTTTGCCGCCTGCGTCGGGACCACGGCCGTCGGCGCCCCGTATCAATCGGCGAACACGGTCCCGAATGTCGTCTACGAGGTCGCGGCGGGCGGCATCCTGTCGGCTGTGGCGGTGCCACTCCTGGCCGGCCGGGTTGCGGACGGCGACCGGGACGCCGCCGATGGCATCGGCTCGGCCCTGTTGACGTGGGCGATGGCGATTCTCGTGCCGGTGACCGTGGCGGTCGCGCTTGCCGCGCGGGCGATCGCCGGTGTCATCTACCCGCCCGGTGACGCCCGCGACCTTGCCGCTCGCATGCTGCTCATCTTCGCCCCGCAGATCGTGCTCTATGGCATCGGGATCGTGGTGACCGGCATTCTCCACGCCCATCGGCGCTTCGTCGCGGCCGCACTCGCCCCGCTGATCTCCAGCATCGTGGTGATCACGACCTACCTGGCCTATGGCGCCCTGGTCGCCAGCGGTCACACCTCATCGGAGGTGGCCGTCGCGGTCCTGGCCTGGGGGACCACCGGTGGCGTGCTCGCCCTGGTGGCGACGCTGATTCCGTCCCTGGGTCGGGTTGGTGTTCGTCTGCGCCCGACCTTCCGCTTCCCGTTCGACAGCGCCGTGCGGGCCAGGCGGCTGGCGAGCGCCGGGCTGCTCGCTTTGCTGGCACAACAGGCGAGCGTCGCCGTCGTGCTCTGGTTGACCAATCAGCGTGCCGCGCTCGGCACCATCAACGCCTATCAGTACGTTCAGGCGACCTATCTGCTCCCGTATGCCGTGCTCGCCGTCCCCATCGCGACCGCGGCTTTTCCTGTGCTGGCGGCCGGCGATGGCCGCGACCCGCGCGCCGGGCCGGCCCTGGCCGGGTCGCTCGGGGCAATCATCGTGCTCAGTGGTGCCGCGGCTGCCGCCCTGATCGCCGCCGCGCCCGCACTGGGTGCCTTCTTCTCGGCCGTCGACGCGGGTCGCTCCGGCCCGGGAGCGACGGCGCTGGCTGCCCTGCCGACCGCCATGACCGCCTTCGCGCCCGGCCTGGTCGGGTTCGGCGTGTGCGCCCTGCTCACGCGCGCGCTCTATGTCCGTGGGCGCGCGCGGACCGCGTCCACCGTCGTCGCCGCCGGCTGGGTGCTCGCAGCCGTGGTGCCGGTGGTGTTGACCATCGGGCGCACGGACACGGCGTGGACCCTGACGGTGATCGGTGTCGGTTCGAGCGTCGGCATGACTCTGGCCGCGCTCGGGCTGCTGGGACTGGTGCACCACGCATGGGGGAGCGCCGCACTCGCCGGTCTGCCGCGTGTCGTTATCGGGCTGGCCGTCGGCAGCGTCGCCGGCACGCTCGCGGCCCGGGTGCTGGCGCATCTGCTCCCGGATCCCGACGGTGTCGTGGCCGCCGTGTCCAGCGGGGTGGTCACCGGCGGGCTGGCCGCCCTGATCACAGTCTCGGGGGTGGCGCTCGCCGCACCCGCACAGGTCCGCGCCCTGCGCTCCCGTCTCGGTCGAACGCGATGAACGCCCTGCACATCGTCCTGGTGCTCGGCAAGTCCACCGGCGGCATCGGCACCCACGTCGTCGACCTTGCCGCAGGCCTGCGCGCTGCCGGCCACCACGTCACCGTGGTGACCGATCCGCTCACGGCAACGACCTTCGGGATCGACGATGCCGTGCTGGCCTGGCCCGACCCCCGGCGGCCGGATCCGCGCTCCCTGCGGCGGTTGCGCGCGATCCTGCGCGATGGCGACATCGTGCACGCCCACGGGCATCAGGCCGGAGCGCTCGTCGCGGCGCTCCTGCCGAGACTCGGACGTGGCGGATTCGGCGCGTTCCGGGGCGCCCGCACCTCTGGTCGCCCCCATCGGCGAGCCAACCGGGCAGCGGTTGTGCTGAGCCTGCACAACGCATCACCCCCGATGACCGGTCTGCGCTCCCGGCTGGCCGAACGCGTCGAGCGTGCGGCGATCACGTCGGCCGATCTGGTGACCGGGGCCAGCAGCGACCTCGTGGATCGGGCCCGAGCGCTCGGCGCGCGCCGCGCCGAGCTGGCGCGCGTACCCTCGCCGCGGGTGCCCGCACTGCTTTCGGCGACGGACGCGGACCGGCAGGCGGCCCGCGACGCTGTGCGCACGGCATGCGGGATCGGGGAGCAGGAGCCCCTCATCGTGACGATTTCGCGGATCGCGCCGCAAAAGGACCTCGGCACCCTCGTCGCCGCGGCGCAGCTCCTGGACACCCGGCCGGCTTGGCTGGTCGCCGGCGGGGGGATCCTCGAGTTGCAGCACGATCTGGAGCTGCGCGCACGCGAGACCGGTGTCCGGTTCGTCGGACCGGTCGCCGATCCATTGGGGTTGCTGCTGGCCGCCGACGTCTTCGCGCTCACCAGCACCTGGGAAGCGCGCGCGCTGGTCGTGCAAGAGGCGCTCGCCGCCGGCTTACCGGTCGTCGCGTCCGCGGTGGGCGGACTGCCTGACCTGCTCGACGGTCTCGGTGTCCTGATTCCCCCGCGCGATCCGCAGGCTCTTGCCCGTGCCCTGGAATCGCTCCTGAAGGATCCCGAGGCCCGGCGCACGGCCGGCGACCGCGGCCGGGAACGAGCGGCGGTCTGGCCGACCTCACCGCAAATGGTCGCCCAGTGGGGCGTTGACTATTCCGGCCTGATCGAGGCAGTAGGGTAGAAGCCCGTGGCGACCACGACCAAACACATCTTCGTGACCGGAGGCGTGGCCTCCTCCCTCGGCAAGGGACTGACGGCATCCAGTCTCGGCAATCTGCTCCGGGCCCGTGGGCTCTCGGTGGCGATGCAGAAGCTCGATCCCTACCTCAATGTCGACCCCGGGACGATGAATCCCTTCCAGCACGGCGAGGTCTTCGTGACCGAGGACGGCGCGGAAACCGACCTCGACATCGGTCACTACGAGCGCTTCCTCGACGTCTTCTTGGCGGCGAATGCCAATGTGACGACCGGCCAGGTCTACAGCGAAGTGATCGCCAAGGAACGGCGCGGCGAATACCTCGGCGACACCGTGCAGGTCATCCCGCACATCACCAACGAGATCAAGGCCCGGATGCGGGCTCAGGCCTCCGGGAGCAACCCGCCCGACATCATCATCACCGAGATCGGTGGCACGGTCGGCGACATCGAATCGCTGCCCTTCCTCGAGGCCGCCCGCCAGGTCCGGCACGACCTGGGCCGGGACAACTCGATCTTCCTGCACGTCTCGCTGGTGCCCTATCTCGCCCCCAGCGGCGAGTTGAAGACCAAGCCGACGCAGCATTCGGTGGCCGCGATGCGCCAGGTCGGCCTGCAACCCGACGCGCTCGTGCTGCGTGCCGACCGCGAGATTCCCGAGCCGATAAAGCGCAAGATCTCGATGATGTGCGATGTCGATATCGACGCCGTCGCCGCCGCCGTCGACGCCCCGTCGATCTACGACATCCCCAAGGTGCTCCACGCCGAGGGTCTGGATGCCTATGTCATCCGGCGGTTGGGACTCGGCTTCCGCGATGTCGGCTGGCGGGACTGGGACGAGCTGCTGCGCCGGGTCCACCGGCCCGCCCACGAGGTGGAGGTCGCGCTCGTCGGCAAGTACATCGATCTGCCGGACGCCTATCTCTCGGTGACCGAGGCGCTGCGGGCCGGCGGCTTCGCCAATGACGCCCGCGTCCGGATCCGTTGGGTCGCCTCCGACACCTGCGAGACTCCGGCCGGTGCGGCCAAGGCGCTCGGCGGCGTCGACGCCGTGCTGGTGCCGGGCGGTTTCGGCGTTCGGGGCATCGAGGGCAAGCTCGGTGCGCTGACCTGGGCGCGCGAGCGCCAGGTTCCGACCCTCGGCATCTGCCTCGGCCTGCAGTGCATGGTCATCGAGTACGCCCGGCACGTCGCCGGGATCGAGGGGGCGTCATCGAGCGAGTTCGACCCGCAGACGCCGGCGCCCGTCATCGCGACCATGGCCGAGCAGCGCGCCTTCGTCGATGGTGCCGGCGACCTCGGCGGCACGATGCGCCTCGGCTCGTATCCGGCGCAGCTTGCCCCCGGATCGGTCGTCGCCCAGACCTATGCGGCCACCCAGGTCGAGGAGCGGCACCGCCACCGCTACGAAGTCAACAACGCCTACCGCGACCAGATCGCCGACGCCGGACTGTTCTTCAGTGGCACCTCGCCTGACGGTCAGCTCGTGGAATTCGTCGAGCTGCCCGCGGATGTGCACCCGTACTACGTTGCGACACAAGCACATCCGGAGTTCAAGTCGCGCCCCAACCGGGCCCACCCGCTCTTCGCCGGCTTGATCGGCGCGGCCTTGGACCGCCAGCGCGGCTCGCGCCTGGTGGAGGTGGACCCGCCTGCGGTCCCGGCGGACGCCTAGTGGACGAGCTATTCGCCGACCGGCCGGATCCACAGCCCGTCGTCGCGACGCGCACGACCTATGCCGGTCTGGTCTGGGATGTCCACCGAGACCGTGTCGACCTTGGGGCCGCAGGCATCGTCGAACGCGACTTGATCGCGCATCCCGGGGCGGTGGCGGTCCTCGCTATCGACGACGACGACCGGATTGCGCTCGTCCAGCAGTATCGCCACCCGATCGGCTGGCGCAGCTGGGAGATCCCCGCCGGCCTGCGCGATGTCGCGGACGAGCCCCTGCTCGACTGCGCCCGGCGGGAGCTGGCCGAAGAGGCCGACCTGATTGCGGCGGACTTCTCGGTGCTTATCGACTACTTCACCACGCCCGGCTTCACCAGTGAGGCCATCCGGATCTTCCTCGCGCGCGGGCTGACGCAGGTGCCGCAGGAGGAACGGCATACGCGCACCGCTGAGGAGGCCGGTATGCCGTTGCGCTGGGTCGCGCTGGACGAAGCGCACGCCGCGGTGCTCGCCGGGCGCCTGCACAACCCGCATACGGTGATCGCCGTCCTGAGTGCGCACGCCCTGCGCGCCGACGGGTGGCGCGGGCTGCGCCCGCTGGACACCCCCTGGCTGCGGTAGGTCAGCCCCACCAGAACGAGGCGGCGATCACGGCATACACGGCGATCAGCGCGGCGCCCTCGGCCCAGGTCGACTCGCCGTCGAAGGTGATGAAGGCCGTCAGGATCACCGCGACGACGACGGAGATCACCAGCATCGGTGAGAAGACCAGGGTCAGGGCCGCGAAGCCGAAAACGTGGCTGAGGATCACCAGCAGCGGCGCCAGCACGAGGGCAATCTGCATGGGCGAGTTGATGACGACCGAGAACGCGTACTCGGAGCGGTTTGCCGCAGCGAGCTGGATGCCGACGACATTCTCGATCGCGTTGCCCGCGATGGCGACGACGACGAGACCGGCGAAGGCCTCGGAGATGCCCAAGGAGGCCATCGCCGGCTCCAGGGCCGTGACGAACCAGTCGCTGACGAAGGCGGCGAGCACCGCGGCCGCGGCGAGGAGCGCGACGGCGAGCCAGAGCGGCCACCGCGGCGGCTCCTGGTGCATGTCGACCCCCTCGGCCTCGGTCTCGCCGCCGCGCTTCAGCGACGCCGGCAAGGTCACGGCGAAGACGAGCAGCAGGATCACGGAGACGAAGATCGAGAAGGTGCTCTCGTGGGCGCTCACGGGCGTGTGCACATAGTGGGCGATGCTCGGGATGACCATGGCGGCCACCGAGAGCACCATGAGCACGATGATCGACTGGGCGCGCTTGGAGTCCAGGTTCTGCGGGCCGTGCTTGAGCCCACCGACGACGAAGCACATGCCCAGCACCAACAGCAGATTGGCCAGGATCGAGCCGATGAGCGCGGCCTGCACCACGGCGACCAGGCCGGCCTTGAGCGCGAAGAGCGCGATGAACAGCTCGGGCAGATTGCCCAGCGCGGACTGCAGGACGCCTGTCGCGCCAGGCCCGAAGCGATCCCCCAATTGCTCGACCGAGCGTCCGACAAGGGCGGCCAATAGGGTCACGGCCACCGCGGAGCAGAAGAAGGCGAGCACCTCGCCCCCGCCGGCATACCGGGTCACACCGGCCAGCAGGACGGCGGCGGCACCCCCGGCGAGCACGACGTAGTCGGAGCGGACGAAGACGGGACCGGTCGCGGTTGCAGGGTGACTCACGAGCGCAGTTTCCCACCGGCGGGACGCACATGGCGTCAGCCCGGCCCGCACAGGCTGGGATAATGGTCGGGCGCCATCGACCCGCGCGACCTCCGAGAACGAAGGAAGATCAGTGCTTCGCACCCACGAAGCCGGCACCCTGCGTGCCGAGCACACCGGCCAGACCGTCACCCTCACCGGCTGGGTGGCCAAGCGGCGCGATCACGGTGGCGTGGCCTTCATCGATCTGCGGGATGCGAGCGGCATCGTCCAGGTCGTCGCGCGCGACGAGGTGCTGACCGGGGCGGCGCACGACCTGCGCAATGAGTACTGCGTGCGGGTAATCGGTGCGGTCGTGGCACGCTCCGAGCACAATGTCAACGCCGACCTGCCCACCGGCGAGATCGAGGTCGTCGCCGAAGGCATCGAGGTGCTGGCGCCGAGCGCGCCCCTGCCCTTCCCGATCGACGAGCGCACGAGCGTCGGCGAGGAATCGCGCCTCAAGCATCGCTACCTCGACCTGCGCCGGCCGGGCGCGCACAACGCCGGCCACGCCATCCGGTTACGCTCCAAGGTCAACGCCGCCGCACGAAAGGTGTTGGGAGAGCGCGACTTCGTCGAGATCGAGACCCCGACGCTGACGCGGTCCACCCCCGAGGGGGCGCGGGACTTTTTGGTGCCGGCGCGCCTGGCGCCGGGCTCCTGGTATGCCCTGCCGCAGAGCCCGCAGCTGTTCAAGCAGCTGCTCATGGTCGCCGGCATGGAGCGCTACTACCAGATCGCTCGCTGCTACCGCGACGAGGACTTCCGCGCCGACCGTCAGCCGGAGTTCACCCAGCTCGACATCGAGATGAGCTTCGTCACCGAGGACGACATCATGGAGCTCGGCGAGGCCGTCGTCGCCGAGATCTGGAAGATCATCGGGGTCGAGTTGGCGGCGCCCTTCCCACGGATGACCTATGCCGACGCGATGGCCCGTTTCGGCACCGACAAGCCCGACCTGCGCTTCGGCGTCGAACTCATCGACTGCACGACCTACTTCGCCGACACGACCTTCCGCGTCTTTCAGGCCCCGTATGTCGGTGCGGTCGTCATGCCCGGCGGGGCGAGCCAGCCCCGAAAAACCCTCGACGGCTGGCAGGACTTCGCCAAGCAGCGCGGGCACAAGGGGTTGGCGTATGTCCTGGTCGGTGCGGACGGCACCCTCGGTGGGCCGGTCGCCAAGAACCTCTCCGAGACCGAGATCGCCGGGCTGGCCGCGCACGTCGGCGCGCAGCCGGGCGACTGCGTCTTCTTCGCGGCCGGGCCGGCCAAGGGCGCCCGGGCACTGCTCGGTGCCACGCGTCTGGAGATCGGCCGCCGGTGCGGGCTGATCGACGAGTCCGACTGGCGCTTCCTGTGGGTCAAGGACGCGCCCCTTTTCGAGCCGGCCTCGGACGCGGTCGCCGCGGGCGATGTCGCCGTCGGCGGGGGTGCTTGGACCGCGGTGCACCACGCCTTCACCAGCCCGACCAAGGAGTTCGTCGACGACTTCGAGACCCGGCCCGGCGAAGCGCTGGCCTATGCCTACGACATGGTGCTCAATGGCAATGAGATCGGCGGTGGGTCGATCCGTATCAACGTCCGCGAGGTCCAGGAGCGCGTCTTTAGGGTCATGGGCCTGACCGCCGACGAGGCGCAGGAGAAGTTCGGCTTCCTGCTCGACGCCTTCAAGTTCGGCGCGCCACCGCACGGCGGCATCGCCTTCGGCTGGGACCGGATCGTCATGCTGCTGGGCGGCTACGACAGCATTCGCGATGTCATCGCCTTCCCCAAGTCTGGCGGCGGCTACGACCCGCTGACCGAAGCGCCGGCCCCTATCACCCCCGAGCAGCGGGCCGAGGCCGGTATCGATGCCTCGCCCGAACCCGAGGACGAGGCCGGCGATGACGCAACGCCGGCAGCGAGCTGAGCAGGCCATCCTCGAGGTGACGGCGTCCGGACCGTGCCCCTGCGGCACGGACCGGACGTATGCCGCGTGCTGCGCGGCCTATGTGATCGACGGCACCCCGCCCCCTACGGCGGAGGCGACGATGCGATCGCGCTACACGGCATACGTCGTGGGCGCGGCGGATCACCTGCTGCGGACGTGGCACCCGAAGTCCCGACCGTGCGACGTGGACCTGGCGGCGGGGCCCGAGTGGAAACGGCTCGACGTCATCGATGTGGTCGCCGGCGAGGCGGGCGATGCCACGGGTGAGGTCGCGTTCTCCGCGCACTGGCGCGCCGGTGACGACAGTGGCGTACTGCGCGAACGCAGCACCTTCACCCGTCGCGGCGGCCGATGGATGTATGTCAGTGGGGTCACCTCGTGACCACCGCGCGTGGGCGCACGAGCGCCGGGCTGTTGCCGGTGCGGGTCGGTGAGGCAGGGGCGATCGAGGTGCTGATCGCGCACATGGGCGGGCCCCTGTGGGCGCGCAAGGACGACCGGGCGTGGAGCATCGTCAAGGGTGAGTACGACCTAGGGACCGAGGAGCCGCAGGCCGCGGCCGCGCGGGAGTGGCGCGAGGAGACGGGCAGTGCGCCGCCGGCAGGGGAGTGGTTTGACATCGGGACGGTGCGGCAGTCCGGGGGGAAGGTCGTGCAGGCCTACGTCGTCCTCGTCGCAGGCGACATTGACGTCGACCTCTCGGCCGGTGCCAGGGTCATGATGGAGTGGCCGCCGCGGTCCGGCCGCCAGGTGACGTTCCCTGAGATCGACCGGGTCGAGTGGTGCGGGCTCGACGTCGCGCGCCGGCGCTTGGTCGCAGCTCAGAGCGGCTTCCTCGACCGGCTCGGCGAGCTGGCGTGAGGCTGCCCCGCCGCGATATCGACCCGTATGCCGTTCTCGCCCAACTCGATCCGACGCTCGCCGGCGCCCTGCTGGTCGAAGTCGGCGAGGGTGGGACAATGTCGCGTGGTCGGGCGAGACCGGAGACGAGCCGCTGATCTTGCGGATCGGCAAGCTCACCGACCAGGCGGAGCAGGGGAGCCGTCACGACCACCGACGCGGCTTTGCTCGAGTTCGTCGGTGCGCATTCGAGCCTGACGACCAATCACGTGCTAGCTTTCGACCCCGGCGCGGGAGCGTTGCTCCTGACCCAGGTCCCCGGAGTGCCGGCCAACCTCGTTGCGGTCACCGATCCGGTGAGCCTCGGCGGGACGCTGGGTGTGTTCCTGCGACGCCTGCACGCTGCGGAACCGCCCGCGGGCCTGGTCGAGTCGGGATCGCAGGCGCTGCGCTTGCGCGAGAGGACAACGGCGGCTTTCGTAACGGTCGCGGATCGCGTCGAGCCGGCCGGTCCGGTCGTGGCCGCGGCGCTCGCGGCCCATGGTCTCGTCGATCAGGACTTCGGGGAACGGATGCGGTGGTATGCCCTGCACGCCCGGGGTTGCGGGCGTGGCCGACCGGGCGGCGAGCGACGATCCCGGACTAGCGGCCGTGCTGGAGCGGCCGTGCTGGAGCGGTCGTGCTGGAGCGCCTGCGCGAGCTGTCAGCGGAGGAGCCGGCGCCTGCGGGCAGCGGGCGGGGCGTCGTCGATGGTGGTGATGACGCTGGTCACGCTCGGGCGTGACGGGGTCGAGGAGAAGCCGAACCGGCAGGGCGGCTCGACGGGGGCCAGGGCGCCGAGCTGCTGGCCGTCCAGGGTCGCGCCCACGCGGGTGATGGCCCGGTTATCGCTCGCGCCGTAGTACTCGACCCGGCCCGCGCGTGCAGTCCCGACCGTGCGCACGCCGGGGACGATCAGCGAGGCGATGGGCCCGATCAGGCGAGCCCATCGCGGGCTGCCGGCGAGCGGCCGCGGAAGGGCACGCAGCATACGGCCGAGGACTGTTCGCCCGCCGAGGTCGAATGTCGCTCGCAGACAGGGGCTTTGGATGATCCATTGGTCATCGGTCGCATCGACCGTCACGGGGACGAGGCGGACCTCGTCGAAGGTGTAGGTGCTCGCGACGAAGTCGGCCACCTCATCGATCGGTGCCAGCAGCAGCCGGCGGCCGTCCCCGGTCTCGATCATCACGTCAGCGAAAGCGCCGAAGGGGCTCTGCGTCCAGCGCCCGATCACGATCCGCGTCCCGCTGGTGGTGCCGAAGCCGGCGATCTGGCCGCGGAAGCGTTGACGGGATTCAGAGACCACCCCCGCATCGTAGATACGGCGAACGCGCCCCACGAGGTTCGCCCACGCAGAGCGTGGGACTCAGCTCCAAGACGTCGCGGCGTCCCCGACCCTCTCGACGTGTGGCGACAGGTCCTAGGGTCGTAGGTATGGACGGGTTACCGGTTCTCGACGCGCTGGACCAGCGGATCCTCGGCGCGCTGATGGAGAAGCAGGTCACGGTGCCAGTGAGCTATCCGCTATCGCTCAATGCCCTACAGACCGCGTGCAATCAGACGACCAGCCGCGATCCAGTGAGCGCCTATACCGCGCAGGAGATCGAGACGCGCTGCCGAGAGCTCAAGGACCGCGACCTGGTGCGAATCGTCTGGTCCGGTGCCGGGTCACGGGTGCTGAAGTACCACCAGCGGCTCGCGGAGTCGCTCGACCTGGCGAACGACGAGCGGGCGCTCATCACGCTGTTGCTGCTGCGGGGTGAGCAGGCGCCCGGCGAACTCAAGACCCGTGCCGAACGCCTCCACGCGTTCGGTGATCGCGCCGATGTCGAGGAGGTCTTGGAACGGCTGGCCGACCGCCCCGATCCGCTGGTGTGGCAGTTGCCGCGCAAGGCCGGTCAGCACGACCTGCGTTGGATGCACCTGCTCGGGCCCGCTCCCGCGGTCGCCGAGTCCGCGGAGCTAGCCGTCGACCGCGACATCGTCCTCGCCGACGGGGCGGACGCGCGTGACGCGCGGGTGCGAACGGCATACAACAATTCGGCGGTCGCTTATGCCCACGAACTCTCGGATGAGTTGGCGCACAAGCCATTCGACCGTTGGCTGCTCGCGCGCATCGCCCAGGAGAGCAAGGGGCCGGTCGCCGACATCGGCTGCGGGCCCGGTCAGACGACGGCCGCGCTCGCCGATGCGGGCGCCGAAGTCGTCGGATTCGACTTCGCCCCGGCGATGATTGCGCAAGCGCGCGAGTGCCATCCGACGCTCACCTTCGAGGTCGGCGACTACGGCCGGTTGCTGCGGCCGGCGCAGGCGAGCGCGTGGGGCGCGATCACCGCGTGGTACGCGTTCGTGCACCTGAGTGGCTCCGAACTCGCCGGCGTGCTCGCGGCCCTGCGTCGGATCACGGCGCCGGACGGACTGATCGCGTTCAGTGTGCATGTGGGCAACGCCATCCATCACGTCGACGAACTCTTCGGTGTCGCAACGGATCTCGATTTCGTGCTGCACGACCGGCAGGACGTCCTCGCAGCCGTCGTCGCTGCGGGGGCCCAAGTCGATGAGTGGTATGTCCGCGGCCCAGGAGCCACGGAAGCAGCGACCGAGCGGCTCTATGTCGTGGCGCGCGCCTGAGCATGCGAGTCCTCCGGATCGGGACGTATGCCGAGGCGCTGGCCGCGAGCGGCGCTCACCCGTTCGTCCGCTACGAGTTCGCGCCGGAGGCACCGCTGGAGGGGCTTGCCCATCCCGGCGGGGGTGCGGTCGCCCTGGTCCGGCACAGCGCGAAGCGCGGGGCGGTGCTCTCCCTGATCGGCAGGCGGCTCGATGCGCTGGCGCAGATGTTGGCACAGCCCGAGGTGGCCGAGCTGCTCTTTGCCGAGGCGAGGGCCGGCCTGATCAGTGTGCCGGCGCCGCTGCTCGACGATCTGCGGGAGCGCTTCCGCTTGGGGCCGGGTGGCGACTGGGAGTGGATGGTCACCACGGTCAACCCACCGCTGTCGAGCGCCGAGGGCAGGGTGCTGGAGCTTGGACCGGAGTGGGCCGAGCGATTGATTGCCTTTCTCGCACAGCACAATCCGCGCACCGACGGAGAGCCTTTCGCGCGAGCTGGCCAGCGCTGGGTGGGGGTCGTCGACGATGGTGTGGCGGGCGCGGTTGGAGAGCTGGCCGCGTGCGGGTGCGCCGAACCCAATCAGGGCGGCATTCTCGCGCTCGCCGGCATCACTGTGCGCCCTGACCGGCGCGGCGAGGGGCTGGGCGCGGCCGTGACCGCTGCCTTGACCCGGCCAGGTGTGCGGGCCGACGGCGCCGTGACGCTCGGGATGTACGCCGACAATGACAGCGCCCGGCGGATCTATCACGCGCTGGGGTACCGGACCGAGGTCGTCTTCGCCAGCCGCGTCGTCACCGCGCGCGAAAGGCGCGGGTGAGGGGGCGGCATACGGGGCAAGGCGCCGGACGGTGCCGGCGGGCGGTTCGGGGGGCGGGCGAGCGCGTCGTTGGGGGTGGCGGGTCCGGATCAGATGGCCAGTCGGTAGCCGCGCTTGACGACCGTGTGGATCAGGTCGGGGCCGACCGCGTCGCGGACGCGGGCAACGGCGACTTCGGCCGTATGCGGATCAGCGCTGTCGCCGGGGAGCGCTGCCAGCAGTTCCTGACGCGAGACGACCCGGCCACCGGCGTCCGCCAGCACGCGAAGCACCGCGAGGCCGCCGGGGGTCAGCGGGATCGGCGTGCCGTCCAGCAGCGCCGCCGAGCGCAGCACCCGCAGAGTGCCGGCCCGGGTTTCCACATCGCCCTCGCGACCCTGGACGTGACCGACGAGGGCGCGGATCATCGAGCCGAGCCGGCCGCGGTCCGGGGCCACAGGCACGATGCCCGCGGCAACCAGGGGAGCGGCGGTCACCGGGCCGACGGCCAGCGCGATGGTGTCGCCGCTCGTGCACCGCTCGACGATTGTCGGCAGCGTCCCGGCGGCCTCGGCGGCGGCCAACCACGCGGTCGCGCCGGGTGCGGAGGTGAAGAGCACGACATCGATCTCGCCCGCGGCCACGGCCACGGCCGACTGCGCGAGCGCGCCGGGGTCCTTCGGCGGTCCCCACCGATAGACCACCAGTGGCACGACCCGCGCACCCGCGCCAGCCAGTGCCTCATCGATGCCGTCCGACCCGGCCCCGTGGTGCTGCACCGCGACGCACTGCTCCGACACACCTTCTGCCAGAAGGTATTCCAGCAACTCGGCCGAGGTCTCCGACTCCGCCACCCAGTCCGGCCGCAGGCCCGCCTGCTGCACGGCGCCATTCGCCTTCGGCCCCCGGGCCACGATTCGGGCGGCCGCCAGCACTGGGTGCAGTCGCTCACCGAGACCGGCCGCGTCCGCCGCCTCGAGCCATCCGCGGAAGCCGATCCCGGTCGTCGCGACGATGACATCCGGTGGATCGTCCAGGAGTCGCTCGGTGGCCGCGACCAAGGCCGCATCGTCCAGGTGGGGCACGATCGACAGTGCCGGTGTATGGCGCACGCTCGCGCCACGGCGGGTCAGGGCAGCCGCGATATCGCCCGAACGGCGGTCTGCGGTGACCAGGACGACATAACCGCCGAGGACGTGCTCCAGAGTCGTTGCACTCATCAGGACGCGTGGGCCACCTTCGGCTCGAGCGCCGCGGCATGAGCCACCCCGCCGAGGACGACGACCGCGGGTGCGCGCACCTCCGCCGTCGCCGCTGTGAGAACCAGCGTCCACAAGCAGGTCCGCGTGACCCGTTCGTCCGGCATGCTCGCGCGTTCGATGATCGCGGCCGGACACTGCGGGTCTACCCCGGCAGCGAGCGCGTCGGCGACATGTCCTTGCAGATTGCCGATCGCCATGAGGAGCACCAAGGTGGTGGTGCCGTCGGCGAGCAGGCCCCAGGCCTTGGGCGCGATCGGCCGGTGCCCGTGGACGACCAGCGCGCCGTCCGCAAGCCCGCGGTGGGTCACCGGAATTCCGCCGGCGGCGGGCGCCGCCAGGGCACTGCTGACCCCAGGCACGACCTCGACCGGTATGCCGTGTTCGTGGCAGGCGGCGACTTCCTCACCGCCGCGGCCGAACAGGAAGCCGTCACCGCCCTTGAGCCGCACCACCCTTCGGCCCCGAGTGGCGTGATCGATCAGGAGCGCGTTGATCTCCTCCTGTGTGGCCGTGTGCGCATCCGGCCGCTTGCCCACATCGATCACCTCGATCTCCGGCGGCAGATCGTCGAGCAGCGTCGTCGGCCCCAACCGGTCGGTGATGACGACATCGGCGGACATGAGCGCCCGGAAGCCCCGCATGGTGATCAGGTCCGCGGCACCCGGGCCGCCGCCGACGAGGACGACTCGCCCGCGCGTGCTCATGCGACCTCCCCCTCGGTGCGCGCGGTGATCCCGATGGCCACTTCGGTGCCGCGGACGAGCACCGACCAGGTGCGCAGGGCGATCGGCTCCTTGCCCTGTGGCTCCAGGCAGGCGCCAGTGGCGAGGTCGAAGACCTGCTTGTACATCGGCGACGCGACGGTCGCTGCGGGACCGCGCGTGCCTACCAGACCGCGGGAGATGACCATCGCCCCGCAGTAGGGATCATGTTGTTGCACGGCGAAGACGCTGTCGTCGAGGGTGCGGAACAGCGCGATCTGGACGCCGTGGACAAGGGCGGCGACGCCGCGCTCATACGGCAATTCGTGTAGATCGCACACGGGGATCCACTCCGTGTCGGCGAGATCGGAGGGCACTATCGGTTCGGTGGTCGTGGTCATGACCGCACTCCCAGGGTCGTTCCGGCAATGAGGACGGCGCTTGTGCGCTCGTCGGTTCGGGCCGGGCGGGGCTGGCCGCGCTCGGCCACATAGGCGAAGGAGTCGTCGGGCACCTCGGGGGCGTTGATGAAGGACGCGAACCGCGCGAGGGTCTCGGGGTCGTCCAGGGCGGCAGCCCACTCGTCTCGGTAGCTGCCGACGTGGCGACTCATCGCGTCATCAAGGTCTTCGGCGATCCCGAGGGAATCCTCGAGAATGACACGACGCAACGCGTCAATCCCGCCTTCGTAGGCGTCGAGCCAGGGGGCGGTGCGCTGCAACCGGTCCGCCGTGCGGACGTAGAACATCAGGAAGCGGTCGATCGCCGTCACGAGTTCTTCGGTGCTCAGATCCTCGGCGAAGAGTTGCGCGTGCCTGGGGGTGAAGCCGCCGTTGCCGGCGACATAAAGATTCCATCCGTTCTCGGTGGCGATGACCCCGACATCCTTGCCGCGGGCCTCGGCGCATTCGCGGGCGCATCCGGAGACGCCGAGCTTGAGTTTATGCGGCGAGCGCAGGCCGCGATAACGCAACTCCAGTAGGATCGCCAAGCCGACCGAGTCCTGCACGCCGTAGCGGCACCAGGTCGAACCGACGCAGGACTTCACCGTGCGCAGCGACTTGCCGTAGGCGTGCCCGGACTCGAAGCCGGCGTCGATCAGTTTGCGCCAGATCTGCGGGAGTTGGTCGATGCGCGCGCCGAAGAGGTCGATGCGCTGTCCGCCGGTGATCTTGGTGTAGAGCCCGAACTCCTGGGCGACCGCGCCGATCGCGATCAACCCCTCGGGGGTCACCTCGCCGCCGGGGATGCGGGGGACAACCGAGTAGGAGCCGTCCTTCTGCAGATTGGCCATGACGTGGTCATTGGTGTCCTGCAGTGACCCGCGGTCGCCGCCGAGGATGTGCTCGTTGAAGAGGCTGGCGAGGATCGAGGCGACAACGGGCCGGCAGATGTCGCAGCCGCGCCCGCCGATGCCGTGGCGCTCGATGATCTCGGTGAACGTATGCAGTTCGGTCACCCGGACCGCGTCGAAGAGTTCCGCTCGCGAGAGCGCGAAGTGCTCGCACAAGGCGGTGCTGACCTCGATACCGGCCTTTTCCAGCTCGGTGGTGACGAGCTTCTTGACCAACGGGAGGCACGAACCACAGCTCGTGCCGGCGCGGGTGCAGGCCTTGACGGCGGCCAGATCGGTGCAGTGGTGCTCGGTGACGGCACGGCGCACGGTGCCGGCGGCGACGTTGTTGCAGGAGCAGACGGCGGCATCGTCGGGCAGGTCGAGAGCGACGGGCGCCCCCGCCTGCTCAGGCACGAGATAGCTGACGGGATCGCCGGGCAGGGGGCGGCCGAGCATGGGCCGCAGCCCGGCATACGCACGCGCATCACCGACGAGCAGGCCCCCGCGCAGGGTGCGTGCGTCATCGGAGAGGACGAGCTTCTTGTAGACGCCGGCCACTGGGTCGGACATCACGACATCGAGGCAGTTCTCGCCGGTGCTGAAGGCGTCGCCGAAGCTCGCGACATCGACACCGAGCAGCTTGAGCTTGGTGGCCGTGTCGGCGCCGGGGAAGGTCGCGGCGCCGCCGAGCAGGTTGTCGGCGACGACCTCGGCCATGGCGTAGCCGGGGGCGATGATGCCCCAGCAGCGGCCGTCGATGCAGGCCACCTCGCCGATCGCCCAAACCGCCGGATCGCTTGTGCGACAACGCTCGTCGACGATCACGCCACCGCGCTCGCCGACTTCGAGGCCGGTGCTGCGAGCCAATTCGTCGCGCGGGCGGACACCAGTGGCGAAGACGACGACATCCGCGCGGACGTGGGAGCCGTCGGCGAAGTGCATCGCCGCGACTCGGCCGCGCTCCCCGGTCACCTTTGCGGTCGCGGTGGAGGTGCGCACATCGACGCCGAGCCCGGCGATCAGCCGGCGCAGGGCCTCGCCGCCGCCGGAGTCGACCTGCAGCGGCATGAGCCGGTCGGCGAACTCGACGACTGTGGTCGCGACCGCCAAGGCATTGAGCGCGCCAGCTGCCTCGAGGCCAAGCAGACCGCCGCCGACGACGACGCCGCGCGGGGATCGCTCGGGCGAGCGCTCCCGCAAGTCCTCGACATACTGGCGCAGGTCGGCCACATCGTCGACCGTCCGGTAGACGAAGGCGCCGCGCAGGTCGTTGCCCGGGACCGGGGGCTTGGCGGCATACGAGCCGGTCGCCAGGACGAGCGCGTCATAGGGATAGGTGCGGCCGTCGCTGCCCGTGACGTGGTGCTCGGAGCGGTCGATTGCCGTGGCCGCGACGCCGCGACGCAGGGTGACCAGCGGGTCGTTCCAGAGGGCTTGGTCGCCGAGGGCGAGGTCCTCTGGGGCACGCCCGCTGAAGTAGGTCGTCAGAGCGACCCGGTCATAGGGCGCGCGGGGCTCCTCGGCGAGCACGGTCACCTGCCAGGTGCCCGCCTGGTCGCGGTCGCGGATGGCGTCGGTGAGACGGCGCGCCACCATACCGCCGCCGATGATCAGCAGGCGGCGGGGCGCGGTCGATTCGGAGTGCATGGTGTCCTCCATGTCCAGAACGTTAGGAAGGTGGTGTTTCACGGTCGGTGTGGCCGTGTTTCCTTGGCGTTAAATGGCTTTCACGGGGGTGACGGCCTGGGTGCGAGAGGCCAGCAGGGCGCATAGGTCGTCGCGGCAACTGCCACAACCGGTCCCGGCCCGGGTCCGATCGGCCAGGGCGTCCAGATCGCGTGCCCCTCCGTCGATGGCCTTCTCCAGATGGTCGTGGGTGACCGAGTTGCACTTGCAGACCACGCCCGCCGTGGTTGTCGCCGAGGCGCCGCCCGCGAAGGCACTCCTGTCGAGCAGCAGCGCCAATGGGTCGCTCGGTAGTGGCGTGCGCAGTGAATAGGTCGTCAGCAACTGGGTGGCCAGCCGGCCGGCGCCGACGCAGGTCGCGCCGACGAGAGCGCCGTCGTGAAGCACCAGTTCGATGTGACGGCCGATGCCCGGATCGGAGACCGACAGCCTGCGGTGACCCGGGAGATCGGGGCGGGCCACGCCGCATACGCCCATCGTCACGACGTCGAGGCCGGGGGCCTTGAGGCGGACGATGTCGTCGGCCGCCGGTGCATCCGGCGCGGGGGCGGCGCCGGTCAGGCGAGCGATGAGCCGCCGGGCCTGACTCCACCCCTGCGCGACCAGGCCGGAGCCGCCCTCGGGCGGCTGGGCACAGTCGCCAATGGCGAAAACCCTGCCATCCGAGGGGGATTGGAGCATCTCGGAGACCACGACACCGCGGTCGGTGGCCAGGCCGGCGCGTTTGGCCAGGGCGATGTCGGGCATCGCGCCAGCGGCGATGACCAGCACATCGCACGGCACGTGGGTGCCGTCGGCCAGCGTGACGGCACGCACCGCATCGTCGGCATCGAGCAGGACGCCGCGCGCGGCGATGCCCGGTCGCACCTCGATCGCCAACTCGCGCAAGGTGGCCGTCAGGGCGCTGCCGGCGGTGGCGTCGAGTTGCCGCTCCATCATGGTCGCCTTGGGGTGGACGATCGTGACCCGGACGCCACGGCGGGCGAGTCCGCACGCGACCTCCAGGCCCAGCACTCCGGCACCGAGCACGACGGCCCGGCGGGCGTTGACGCAGGCCGCGGTCAGGCCGCGGGCGTCATCGATGGTCCGCAGGGTGCGCACGCCGCGCGGCAGGTCGCCACTGCACGTCAGGCCATCGAGCGCCGGCACCCGCGCGCGGGCGCCGGTGGCGAGCACGAGTTGGTCGTAGCGCGTGCGTCGCCCGTCACCGGTCACGACGACACGGTCCTCGCGGTCGATCGCGGTCACCGCCACTCCCGGGTGGACGGTCAATCGGGGGTCGCTCGCCTGCGGCATTCCGATGGCACTGAAATCCCTTGTGCCGGAGACGACATCGCTGAGCAACACGCGGTTGTAGGGGTGCCCGGCCTCCGCGCTGAAATGGTCGATCGTGTAGCGGCCGGCGTGGTCCGCAGCGAGCAGATCGGCGGTGAAGCGGGAGCCGACCATCCCATTGCCGATGACGACGAGGCGAGTCATGCGATGACCTCCAGTTCGGGGACGGCAGCGGACACACGCGCGATCGAGGCGGCGCACACCTTGAAGTCAGGCATCCCGGAGACGGGATCGGTGCGGTCGTTGGTGAGCCGGTTGGCGCTGCCGAGCCCACCCCAGTGAAAGGGCATGAAGAGCGTGTCCGGCCGCTGGTCCGCGGTGACCCTTGCTCTCACGTATGCCGTGCCCCGCCCGGTCGTGACGGCGACGAGATCGCCCTCGGCGATGTCGTGGACGTCGGCGAGTAGGGGATGCAGGGCGACGAAGGGTTCGGGAGCCGAGGCCACGAGTTCGGCGACCCGTCGGGTCTGGGCGCCGGACTGGTAGTGATGCAGCAGGCGCCCGGTCGTCAGATAGAGCGGTGCACCGGCGCGGACATTGTCGGCGGGCTCGGCATACGTGACGGAGACAGCTCGGGCCCGCCCGCTCGGCCGGGGGAAGCCGTCCAGGAAGGGCCGGGGTGTGCCATGCCCGCCGTCCGGGACGGCGCTGGGGTCAGGGGCGTCGGGGACCGGCCAGTAGCAGCCGTGGCCGGCGGCCTCGGTGGCGTCGATCAGGTCGTGCGTGAGCCCGCTGTAGTCGGCGACGCCGCCGTGGCTGGCCTCGGCAAGCTCGGCGAAGACGGCGGCCGGCTCGGTCGGCCAGGTGCTGGGCGCGCGGAGCCGGGAGGCCAGCTCGGCCCAGATCCACAACTCCGACCGCGCCTCGCCGGGAGGCTCGATCGCCTTGCGGCGGCGCAGGATTCGACCTTCCAGGTTGGTCATGGTGCCGTCCTCCTCGGCCCACTGGGTGACTGGGAGGACGACATCGGCAAGCAAAGCCGTCTCGGACGGCACCACATCGGCAACGACGAGCAGATCGAGAGCGCGCAGACGCTCGGTGACCCGCTCGGCATTCGGAGCGGAAACGACCACATTGGAGCCGTGGACCAGCAGTGCCCGCGGGCCGCCGCTCGTGCCCAACCGACGCAACAACTCCACGGCCGGCACGCCCTTGCCCGGGATCACCTCGGGGTCGACGCCCCAGACGCCGGCGACGTAGGCGCGTGCGGCCGGGTCCTCGATGCTGCGATACCCCGGCAGCTGGTCGGCCTTCTGGCCGTGCTCGCGGCCACCTTGCCCATTGCCCTGCCCGGTCAGCGCCCCATAGCCGCTGCCGGTTCGGCCCGGAAGCCCCAGGGCAAGAGCGCAATTGATCGCGGCCGTCACAGTCGCCGTGCCCTGGCTGGACTGTTCCACGCCACGACCGGTCAAGATGTAGGCACCGCGACCGCCGTGCGCAGGCGCGGCGGCAGCCAGCCGCCGGACAGCACTCTGGAGATCGATCACCGGCACGCCGCAGACCTGCTCGACGCGCTCGGGCCACCACAGGCCGACGGACGCCGCAACCTCCTCGAAGCCCTCGGTGCGGGCCTCCACATAGGCCCGGTCGATAAGCCGCTCGGCCAACAGGAGGTGCAGCATGCCGAGCAGCAGCGCCAGGTCGGTGCCGGGGCGCGGGGCCAGATGCAGCCCGGAGCCGTCCTCGGTGAGCGCCGCAGTTGCGCTCCGGCGCGGGTCCACCACGATCAAGCCACCCCGGCCACGCACCGGAGCGAGGTGACGCACGAAGGGCGGCATCGTCTCGGCGGGGTTGCTCCCGAGCAGGAGGATGGCGTCCGCTCCGCCGAGATCGGCCAGCGGAAAGGGCAGGCCGCGATCGAGGCCGAAGGCGCGATTGGCACCGGCCGCCGCACTCGACATACAGAAGCGACCGTTGTAGTCGACGAAGCGCGTGCCCAATGCCAGGCGCGCGAATTTGCCCAACTGGTAGGCCTTTTCGTTGGTCAGCCCGCCACCGCCGAAGACAGCGACAGTGTCCTTGCCGTGCTCGCGCTGCATCTCTCGGATGGTCGCGGCGATATGGTCGAGGGCAACCTCCCAGGACACCGGGACCAGCTCCCCGCCGTTGCCGCGGAGCAACGGGCGGGTGAGTCGGTCCGGTGCCGTGACGACTCCGGTGCTGCTCCAGCCCTTCTGGCACAGGCCACCACCATTGGTCGGGAAGTCCCGCGCCTGCACGGTGAGCCCGGTCGCCGCGGTCAGCCGCATCGCGCACTGGAGCGCGCAGTAGGGGCAGTGGGTCGCCGCACTCGCGGCCGGCCGAGGCGTTCCGGGCATGATCAGACCTTCGCCGTGTGCGCGGCGGTGCCGCGGCGGGCGTAGACGGCATAGGTGAGGACGGCCATCACGGCATACGTGCCGATGAGGACCCAGAGTGCGGGCTTGATCGAACCGGCTTGCGCCAGTGAGTATTTGAATCCCTGGGGGATGAGGAAACCGCCGTAGGCGCCGATCGCGCCAGCGATGCCGATGCAGGCGCCGGCCATCCGTCGGGCCTTTGGCAAGGTGTCGGCGCTCGTGCCGAGGCGGAAGACCGCGGGGATCATCCGATAGGTCGCGCCATTGCCGATGCCGGACCCGGCGAACATCGTGAAGAAGGAGATGAGGAAGAGGACGAAGCTGTGCCGGCCCAGCGCGACGATCGCGCCGCAGGCACCGAGCGCCATGATGCCGAAGGAGGCGATCGTCAGCTTCGCACCGCCGACGCGGTCGGCGAGGATGCCGCCGAGGGGGCGCAGGAGGGCACCGATGATGGCCCCGGCGAAGGCGATATAGGGCGACTTCTCCGGGAACTGCGACTTCAGCAGCGTGGGGAAGGCGGCCGAATAACCGACGAAGGAGCCGAAGGTGCCGATGTAGAGGAAGGAGATCAGCCAGGTGTGGTTCACCCGCAGCGCCCCGCGGTAGGCCGACAGGTCGGAGCGAGCGGCGTCGAGGTTGTCCATGGCGCGCCAGGCCAGGACGGCCGCGATCAGGGCCAACGGGACGAAGATCAGGCCGGCGCGCTCGAGGTGGATGCCGGCGCCGATCGCGATGATGAGCGGGACGACCATCTGGACGATCCCGGTGCCGAGGTTGCCACCAGCGGCGTTGAGCCCCAACGCCTTCCCCTTCTCCGCCTCCGGATAGAAGAAGGAGATATTCGTCATCGAGGAGGCGAAGTTGCCGCCGCCGAAGCCGGCGAGCGCGGCGCAGGCGAGAAGCACGCTATACGACTGCTGGGTCGAGACACCCCAGGCGAGGGCCAGGGCCGGGAGCAACAGTAGGAGACTGGAGATGACCGTCCAGTTGCGGCCGCCGAAGCGGGTGACGGCGAAGGAGTAGGGGATCCGCAAGGTGGCGCCGACGAGCGCCGGCACCGAGACCAGCCAGAACTGCTGGCTCAAGGTGACGTCGATGCCCGCGGCGGGCAGGCGCGGCACGACGACGCTCCACAGCGCCCAGACGCAGAAGCCGAGGAACTCGGCATAGATCGACAGCGTGAGGTTGCGGCGGGCGATGAGGGCGCCGCCGCCCCGCCAGTAGGTCGGATCCTCGGGATTCCAGCCGTGAATCCACCGGCCGCTGGAGTGCTGCGGACCGATGTGTTGATGCTCGATGTGATGGTCGCGGGTGCCCGTCGGTGTCGGTGACGCCTCAGCCTTGGTCGGCTCGTCGCCGGTGATGGACGTGGTCATCGCGCTCTCCTTGCACAAGGTGGCAGGGGCGCGGGCCGGCTCGGACGGGCCCGCGAAAGGGTGGGGGCGCCGGCTCTGGCGCTGGTCAGGATCGTGCGTGGCGGGTGTGACAGGGAATGACGGCTCAGGTTTCCGGGGCGTGAAATGGTTTTCAGGCGGTGGCCCTGGCCGTTGTGAATCCACGGTCTCCTCGCCAGGGCCCACCTGCGGGCGGACGGAGCCTGTCGGGGGGCTCATCTAGCCTTGAGCGATGAGCACGGGGCCAGATCTCTTCGGGGCGGCGGCGGCCGAGGCCGGCCCGACCGAGGCCACCTTGGCGCCGCTCGCCGTGCGCATGCGCCCGGGATCCCTAGCGCAGGTGCGTGGTCAGGCCGAGGTGCTGCGGGTCGGCTCGCCGCTGCGGCGGCTGATCGAGGGCAGCGGCGGCCGCGCGGGGCCGATCTCGGCCATCCTGTGGGGGCCGCCGGGCACCGGCAAGACCACCCTCGCGCATCTGGTGGCGAGTGCGGCCGGCCGGGAGTTCGTCGAACTCTCCGCGGTCACGGCCGGGGTCAAGGATGTGCGCGCCGTCATGGAGGCGGCCGAGCGCAATCGTTCGCTCTACGACCGTCAGACGGTGCTCTTCCTCGATGAGATCCACCGCTTCACCAAGGCCCAGCAAGACGCGCTGCTGCCCGGGGTCGAGAACCGCCAGGTCATCCTCGTCGCCGCGACGACCGAGAACCCGTCCTTCTCGGTGATCGCCCCGTTGCTCTCTCGCTCGGTGCTGGTGACACTGACCTCGCTGGGGGAGAAGGACATTCGCGAGGTGCTCGATGCGGCGGTGACGGCGCCGGAGGGGTTGGATGCGGCATACGTGCTGGCGGAGGACGCGCGCGATCACCTGGTGCGGGTCAGCGGCGGTGACGCCCGGCGCGCGTTGACCGCGCTTGAAGCCGCCGCCGGCGTGGCCGAGGACGTGCGCGGGGTGCGGGGCGACGAGACGCCCACGCCCATCGCCCTCGCCCACGTCGAGCGGGCGATCGCCCAGGCGGCGGTGCGCTACGACAAGACCGGCGACCAGCACTACGACGTCGCGTCCGCCCTGATCAAGTCGATGCGCGGGTCCGATGTCGATGCCGCACTGCACTACCTCGCCCGGATGCTGGAGGCCGGCGAGGACCCGCGATTCATCGCCCGGCGCATCGTCATCGCGGCCAGCGAGGACGTGGGGATGGCCGACCCGACCGCCCTCCAAACGGCGGTGGCCGCGCTCCACGCGGTCGCCCAGATCGGGATGCCGGAGGCGCGGATCATCCTTGCCCAGGCCGTCGTCCACAATGCCCTGGCGCCGAAGTCCAATGCGTCGTATGCCGGCATCAACGCGGCCATCGCCGACGTGCGTGCCGGCAGGGGCGAGGCGGTGCCCGCGCACCTGCGAGGGAGCGGCTATGCCGGGGCGGAGCGACTCGGTCACGGCGCCGGCTATGTGTATGCCCACGACCAGCCGGATGCCGTTGCGGCGCAGCAATATCTGCCCGACGACCTGCACGGCCGGACGGACTACTACCAGCCCACCGATCGTGGTTTCGAGGCTCGCCTGCAACAGCGCTGGGAGTGGCTGCGCGAGCGTTTGCGCACGTGAGACAACCTGATGGCCGGCTCGCGCGTCAGGGTGCATAGGATGCGCGAGATCCGCGCGGCACCTAGGGAGGCAGTTGATGAAGGCGAACCGGAGCATGATCGGGGCCGCGGCGTTGGCCCTCGGCCTGGCAGTGACGATCCAGGCGCCTGCCCAGGCGGCCGAGGCGAAGGCCGCCGACGCCCGGGTGTTGGCCGCGCAGAAGATCATGCTGCAATACGGCATTCCGACAGGCACCGCAGACGGCGTCAGCGGGCCACAGACCCTGCGCGGGCTGTGCACCTTCCGCCGGATGAGCGGCATCGGCACCAGCCGCGCTCCCCTGGACACCAAGACCTACAACACCTTGGTTGCCTACGCGAAGAAGTACCCCCGGATCACCGACATCCCGGCGTCGTCCTATCTCGGCAATGCGACCTACCTCGTGGCGCAGGAGACCTGCCAGGCCATGGTCTATGTCAAGAACAACAACTATCAGAAGGCGATGGCGATCTCGACCGGCGTGAGCGGACATGCCACCCCCAATGGGCGGTATGTCATCGGCAGCACCGACCGCGGCTGGCACTGCAGTTCCCTCTATCCCGAAGGCTGCGGGACCCACAATGTCGGGCGCTTCGCCTACATCTCGAACTTCGGCAATATGTACAACCGCCGCCACATCACTGGCGCGGTGTATGTCCACGGCTCGACCGATGTGCCGACCTACCCCGCCTCCCACGGCTGCATCCGGGTCACGGTCACCGACTCGGACTGGATGTACGACAACGTGGGCACGATCCCCACCTATGTGACCGGCGCCTACTGACGCGCCGACCCGAGGTCGGGCTCGCGGGCGGATAGGGTCGCGGCATGTTCTCCGATGTCTCGCTCGGCGATATCGCCCTGTGCGTGCTCGCGCTCTCGGTCGCCTATCTCGTCTATCGGATCGGCTCCCTGGTCGGCAAGGCCGGCAAGATCCTCGACGAGACCCAGCTCTCGCTGCGGACAACCACCGAGAATGTGCAGCCAACGCTGGTCAAGCTCACCGACACCGTCGCGCTGACCAACGACCAGCTGGCCCGCGTCGACGGCATCACCAGCAATGTCGGCGCCATGACGACCAACGCCAGCGCCCTGACGGGGCTCTTCGCCGCCACCGTCGGCCAGCCGCTGGTCAAGGTCGCCGCCTATTCGTATGGTGTGCGGGCCGCCCTCGGCGGCATGCGCGGCACCGGTGGCGCCCACTCGCGCAAGTCCGGTGGCGACGCATGAGCCGTCGCTCGCGACTATTGCTCGGTGCCGCCGCGGCGGTGGCCGTCGGTGCCGGTGCGTATGCCGTGCACCGCGTCGGCACGTCCTATGACCGGGACAACCCGTTGGCCGGGTGGACCCGCTTCGTCCAGACGGTCAAGGCCGGCGCGGCCGAACGCGAGCGCGACCTGCGTGATGCCCTCGGCCTCGATGCCGGTATGCCCGCGCCCACCGGCCCCGGGGACGGCCGCACCCCGCCGCGCAGCACCCGGCTCCCGGTCACCAGCGAGCCGCTGACTCCCGAGCAGGCCAAGGCGTTGCTCCTCGACCCGGCCGGCCCGCGCCCGGACCGGGTCGCCGAGGAGGGCGACTGAACGGCATACGTGCCGGGTTAAGCGGGTGAAGCGGTCCTGACCGCTCGCCTAGACTGGCGTGTCGATTGTCGATCGCCTTTTCGAGAGTGCAGAGAACCGATGGAAACCGCTGAGATCCGGCGCCGCTGGCTGTCCTTCTTCCAGAGCAAGGGCCATGTCGTCGTCCCGTCGGCCCCGCTGATCCACGATGACCCCAATCTGCTCTTCGTCAACGCCGGCATGGTGCCCTTCAAGCCCTACTTTCTCGGCCAGGAGACCCCGCCGGCGCCGCGCGCGACGAGCGTGCAGAAGTGCGTGCGGACCCAGGACATCGAGGAGGTCGGCAAGACCTCCCGGCACGGCACCTTCTTCCAGATGAACGGCAATTTCTCCTTCGGCGACTACTTCAAGGCCGGAGCCATCGAGCTGGCGTGGGAGCTTGTCACCAGCGGCGTCGCGGACGGGGGCTTCGGCCTGGATCCCGAACGCCTGTGGGTCACCGTGCTCGACAACGACGACGAGGCGATCGGCCTCTGGCGTGAGTTGACCGGCATCCCGATGGAGCGCATCGTGCGCCGCGGGCTGGCCGACAACTACTGGCACATGGGCGTGCCCGGCCCGGGCGGCCCGTGCAGCGAGATCTACTACGACCGCGGCCCGGACTACGGGCCCGAGGGTGGCCCGGCAGTCGACGAGGACCGCTTCCTGGAGTTTTGGAACCTCGTCTTCATGCAGGAGTCGCTCTCGGCGGTCCGCGCGAAGGTCGACTTCGACATCGAGGCGCCGCTGCCGAAGAAGAACATCGACACCGGCATGGGGCTCGAGCGGATGGCCAGCCTGCTCCAGGGCGTCGACAACCTCTACGAGATCGACGAGGTCAAGCCGGTCCTGGTGTGCGCGGCGGAGATGACCGGCAAGGTCTATGGGGCGCATTCCGGTCACTCGGCCGGGGCGTCGCACCCCGACGACGTGCGGCTGCGCGTGGTCGCCGACCATGTGCGCTCCTCGCTGATGCTCATCGGTGATGGCGTCACCCCGGGCAATGAGGGCCGCGGCTATGTGCTGCGTCGCATGCTGCGCCGCGCGGTGCGCTCGATGCGCCTGCTCGGATATGCCGACCCCTGCCTGCCCGAGTTGCTGCCGGTCTCGCTGGCGAAGATGAAGCTCTCCTATCCCGAGCTGGAGTCCGGCTTCGGCCGCATCAGCCAGATCGCGTATGCCGAGGAGGAGGCCTTCCGTCGTACCCTCGCCGCGGGCACGACCATCCTCGACGTCGCCGTGGAGCGCACCAAGGCAGCGGGTGCGGCGACCCTGTCGGGTGACGACGCGTTCGCCCTGCACGACACCTACGGCTTCCCGATCGATCTGACTTTGGAGATGGCGCAGGAGCAGGGGCTCGAGGTCGACCGGGACGGCTTCACCCGGTTGATGACCGAGCAGCGCCAGCGCGCCAAGGCGGACGCGAAGGCGAAGAAGTCCGCGCACGGCGACACCACGGCATACCGCGGGGTGGCGGACGCGCTTGGCCACGAGGTCGAGTTCACCGGCTACACCGAGGTGTCTAGTGAGGGGCGGGTCGCCGGCGTTCTCGTCGACGGTGCTGCGGTTGGCGCGGCGCACGAGGGGCAGGAGGTCGAGATCGTCCTGGACCGCACGCCCTTCTATGCCGAGGGCGGCGGTCAGTTGGCTGACGGCGGTGTGCTGCGCCTGGCCAATGGTGCGCTCGTCGACATCGGTGACGTCCAGAAGCCGATCACCGGCTTGATCGTCCACCGCGGGGTCGTGGTCTCCGGCGAGGTCTCGCCCGGTGAGGTGGCGCTTGCGGAGGTCGACATCGCCCGGCGGCGATCCATCTCCCGCGCGCATACGGCGACGCACATGGTGCATAAGGCGATCCGAGAAGCGTTGGGGGAGACCGCGACTCAGGCCGGGTCGGAGAATTCGCCTGGGCGCTTCCGCTTTGACTTCAACGCCTCGTCGGCCGTGCCGGCGTCGGTGCTGCGCGATGTCGAGGCGCGGGTCAACCACATCCTGCTCGACGACCTCGCGGTCAGCGCCGAGGTGATGACCCAGGCGCAGGCGCGCGAGGCGGGCGCGATGGCGCTCTTCGGCGAGAAGTACGGCAACGCGGTCCGCGTCGTCTCGGTGGGCGACTGGGCGCGTGAGCTGTGTGGTGGCACGCACGCGGAGCACACCAGCCAACTTGGGTTGGTCACCCTGCTCGGTGAGTCGTCGATCGGCTCCGGCGTGCGACGCGTCGAGGCGCTGGTCGGCACTGACGCCTACTCCTTCCTCGCGCGTGAGCGGGCCATCGTCGGCCAGCTCACCGAGTTGATGAAGGGGCGTCCGGAGGAGTTGCCCGAGCGTGTGCACGGCCTGGTCACGCGCCTGAAGGATGCCGAGCGCGAGCTCGACAAGCTGCACAAGGAGCAACTGCAGGCCGCCAGTGGTGCCCTGACGGCGTCGGCCCGCGATGTCGGCGGGACGACCTTCCTCGGTCACGACGCGGGTCTCGATGCGGTCGCCGATGACGCCCGGACGCTGGCGATCGACCTGCGCGGCCGGTTCGGGAACGACCGGCCGACCGTGGTCGCGGTCGCCGCGGCTGGCGGTGGGCGGCCCGTGATCGTCGTCGCGACTAATGACGCCGCGCGTGCGGCAGGCCTCAAGGCGGGCGCCCTCGTGCGCGTCGCGGCCGGCGTCCTCGGCGGTGGCGGCGGTGGCAAGGACGATCTCGCCCAGGGTGGCGGGCAGGACGTCACAGCCATCCCGGCCGCGCTCGCGGCCGTCGAGGCGGCCCTCGGGAGCCGCTGACGTATGCGGCGCGGGGTCCGTCTCGGGATCGACGTCGGCAGCGTGCGGGTCGGGATCGCGGCGTGCGATCCCGACGGCATCCTCGCCTACCCACTCGTGACCGTGCCGCGGGCACCCGAGGTGAGCCACGGCATACCGGCCGATATCGCCGAGGTCGCGCGGTTGGTCGCCCAGCAGCAGGTCATCGAGGTGGTCGTCGGCTTGCCACGCTCACTCGACGGCGTGGATGGCGCGGCCGCTGTCGGTGCGCGCAGTTATGCTCTCGTGGTTGCCGATGTGTGTGCACCGGTGCCGGTTCGCCTGATCGACGAGCGGCTGACGACCGTGGACGCACATCGCAACCTGCGATCCAGTGGGGTCTCGGGCCGGGCGCAGCGGCGGGTCGTCGACCAGGCGGCTGCGGTGCTCATCCTGCAGACAGCGTTGGATCAGGAACGGGCCACCGGCGCACCCGCCGGCAGCCCGGCGACCAAGCCACGGCGTAAGCCGCGACGAAAGGGCAGCGCGCAGTGACGCAGCGTCTCGATCAGGACATCTTCGGTGGTGGCGGGTCGGCCGAGGCCGCCCGGCCCAAGCCACCGCGGCGGACCTTCCAGTCCCTCACCGCGCTGTTGATCTCGCTCGCCGTCGTCATCGGCGGTGGCTACGGCGTCTACCGGATCGCCAAGCCGGCGATCGCGAAGTTCACCGCCTCGGAGGACTATCCCGGCCCAGGCAGCGGCGAGGCCGACATCGTCGTCAACGAAGGCGACAGCGGGCGCCAGATCGCCTCGACCCTGGTGCGTGCCGACGTCATCAAGACGACGTCCGCGTTCGTGAAGGCCTCCAGCGACAGCCCACGACTCGCGCAGGCGATTCAGCCGGGCAGCTACACGCTGAAAGAGCAGATGAAGGCCATAGACGCCCTGAA
Organism: Nostocoides vanveenii; assembly: GCF_039531165.1. Lineage (NCBI taxonomy): Bacteria > Bacillati > Actinomycetota > Actinomycetes > Micrococcales > Intrasporangiaceae > Nostocoides > Nostocoides vanveenii. Next base: position 101,471 of record NZ_BAAAPN010000045.1, read on the forward strand.
GTGGCTGGCCGACCCCAAGCACCGCACCAATCCCCGCGTGACCATCCCTGAGGGGCTGTGGGCGAGCGAGATCTACAAGCGGTTGTCTAAGGCGACAGAGGTGCCTGTCAAGGACTATGAGTCCGCAGCCAAGGACGTCAAGGCTCTCGGGCTCCCGGCCGCCGCGAAGGGCAATGTCGAGGGCTGGCTCTTCCCCGCGACCTACGAGTTCCCGCCCAAAGCGACCGCCGAGCAGCAACTGAAGCTGATGGTGGCCAAGGCTGTCGAGGTGATGAAGGGCGAGAAGATCGACGAGGCCGACTGGGAGAAGACGATGATCCTGGCCTCCATCGTCGAGTCCGAGGCCGGGTCGAGCAATGACCGGCGCAAGGTCGCCCGCGTCTTCATCAACCGCCTCGAGCAGCCCACCGCCGGCACCGTCGGCCGCCTGGACTCCGACGCCACCGTCTCCTACGGCGCCAAGCGGCGTGCCGTCGCGCCGACCGAGGCCGAGCGGGCCGACGCGTCGAATCCCTACAACACCAAGATCCACAAGGGCCTGCCGCCCGGCCCGATCTCGAATCCGGGCCGCGACTCCATCGACGCCGTCGCGCATCCGGCCGACGGGCCGTGGTTCTACTTCGTGACCGTCAACCCCTCGACGGGCGAGACGAAGTTCGCGGTGACTCTGGAGGAGCAGGTGAAGAATTCCGAGGAGTTCGTCGCCTGGTGCAAGAAGCACCCCGAAGCCAAGTGCTTCGGCTGACCCCTCGGGACTGACCTCGTGCCGCGGGCCTTCGTCCTCGGATCGCCGATCCGGCACTCGCTCTCGCCGGTCCTGCACCGCGCGGCCTATGCGTCGCTGGGGTTGACCGATTGGACGTATGACGCGGCTGACGTCGACGAGGCCGGCTTCCCGGCCTTCGTGGCCGGGTTGGGCGCGGACGTGCGCGGGCTCTCGCTGACGATGCCGCTGAAGGAGGTGGCGTTCACCGTCGCGTCCCTCGTGTCGGAACGCGCGCGGTTGGCGGAGGCGATCAACACGCTGGTCCGCCGCGCCGACGGCGGTTGGGACGCCGACAACACCGATATCGCGGGGATCGTGGCGGCCCTCGGGGGTGCCACGAGTTTGAGCGCGCGGTGGCGGGACGAGGCAGAAGCGCCGGGGCAGGAGACGCGACCCTCGGTCGCAGAGCGACGCTCGGGTCGCGACTGCCCCTCTGCTTCCGCCTCGCCCCGCCACTTTCCTGACTCCTCACCTTTCGCACCCAACGCATCGCGCAACAGGGAGGCCTCCTGGCGCGCGAACTCCGGAGCCGCGGATTCTCCGAGTGGGGTGATCCTTGGGGCGGGGGCGACGGCGCGATCCGCGCTCATCGCGTTGCGGGAGTTGGGGTGCCGCCGGGTGAGTGTGTGCGCGCGCAATCCGGACAAGGCGTGGGCGTCGCTGGGGGAGCTGGCGGGGGGGCTCGATGTCGAGTTGACGGTCAGGGATTTGGCGGGGTGGCCTGGGGTGGCTGGGGGGCTCGTGGTCTCGACCCTCCCGGGGGCGGGTGCGCTGGGGGCGGCGGAGGTGCTGCGGGGGAGCGGGACTGGTCCGGGCGGCGTTCGGGGTTGCGGCCTGGGCGGCGGGGTAGTGGTGCTGGACGTGGTCTATGCGGGTTGGCCGACGCCCCTGGCGCGGGCGGCGGAGGCGGTGGGGGCTGAGGTGGTCAGCGGCCTCGACATGCTCGTGCATCAGGCGGTCGAGCAGGTGCAATTGATGACCGGGCTCCGGCCCGACGCGGGGGTGCTGCTGAAGGAAGGGTGGGCCGAACTGTCCCGCCGGGCGGCCCCGGGAGATTGAGGCGCGGCCCCTGGGCGGTTGGTTCCGTCGGTGCGCATGGACGAAGGCGGAGGCTGTCGGGGGCGCGTGCGAGGATTCCGCACATGGTGCGTTGGCTGACCGCGGGTGAGTCGCACGGGCAGGCGCTCGTGGCGACGATCGAGGGCTTCCCGGCGGGGATCGAAGTGACCACGACCGACGTGCAGGGCGCCCTGGCGCGCCGGCGGCTCGGTTTCGGCCGGGGTGCCCGGATGGCGTTCGAGCAGGATGTCGTGACCTTCCTCGGGGGCGTCCGGCACGGGCTGACGATCGGTTCGCCGGTCGCGATCATGATCGGCAACAGTGAGTGGCCGAAGTGGCAGACCGTGATGGCCGCGGACCCGGTCAGCGATGAGGCGTATGCCGCGTCCGGTGACGTCAACGCTCCCCAGGAGATCGGGCGCAACCGGCCGTTGACCCGGCCGCGGCCGGGACACGCGGACCTGGTGGGGATGCAGAAATACGGCTTCGAGGATGCCCGCCCGATCCTCGAGCGGGCCTCGGCCCGCGAGACGGCGGCGCGGGTCGCGCTCGGCGAGGTGGCCGCGCGGCTGTTGGCGCAGGCATACGGGATCGGGCTGGTGTCGCACACCGTCGCGATCGGCACGGCGGCGCTCGCCGACGGTGCCGCCGTGCCCGAGCCCGGCGATGTGGACGCCCTCGATGCCGACCCGGTGCGCACCCTCGACGCAGCGGGGTCGGCAGCGATGGTCGCCGAAGTGGAAGCGGCGAAGAAGGACGGCGACACGCTCGGCGGGGTCGTCGAGGTGATCGCGTACGACGTGCCGCCCGGCCTCGGGTCGCACGTCCACTGGGACCGGCGCCTGGACGCGCGGCTTGCCGGTGCCCTGATGGGGATTCAGGCAATCAAGGGTGTCGAGGTCGGCGACGGATTCGCCACGGCGCGCCGGCGCGGGTCGCAAGCGCACGATGAGATGCAGCGCGACGCGGATGGCGTGATCCGGCGACGCACCGGCCGGGCCGGCGGGACCGAGGGCGGCATGTCCAGCGGCGGCATCCTTCGGGTGCGCGCAGCCATGAAGCCGATCTCGACGGTGCCGCGCTCGCTCGACACCGTCGACATAGCGCATCCCGACGCCGAGGCCAAGGCCATTCACCAGCGCTCGGATGTGTGCGCGGTGCCGGCGGCTGGCGTGGTCGCCGAGGCCATGGTGGCGCTGGTGCTGGCCGAGGCCTGCCTGGAGAAATTCGGCGGGGATTCCGTTGCGGAGACGCGACGGAACTTCGAGAGCTATCTGGCCGCGATCCCGGCGGGAATGCGCTCGTGGTGACGCGCCCGGTCGCCGTGCTCATCGGGCCGCCGGGATCGGGCAAGACCACGGTCGGCCGAACCCTGGCAGCACGGCTCAATGTGGCGCTTCATGACACCGACGCCGCGGTCGAGGTGGTCGCGGGCAAGACGATCGCCGATGTCTTCATCGACGACGGGGAGCCGGCGTTCCGAGCGCTGGAGCGGGCCGAGGTGGCCCGTGCGTTGGCCCAGGAGTCCGGTGTGCTCGCGCTCGGTGGCGGCGCGCCGATGGACCCGGCCACTGCCGACGCGCTCGCCGGTCATCGCGTCGTGATGCTCGACGTGGGCATCGCGGACGCGGCCAAACGGGTGGGCTTCGATCAGTCTCGGCCGCTGCTCGCCGTCAACCCGCGCGCCAGCTGGGTGGCGCTGATGAAGGAGCGCCGCCCGACCTATGAGCGACTCGCCCGCCATCGCGTGGACACCGCGGGGCGCACGCCCGAGGAGATCGCTGCCGAGATCGTGGCGTTGCTGCGCGCGGACGACGGGCAGGCCTGATGGCCGAGCTCGCGCGGGTGCGGGTGGGCACGGCATACGACGTGGTGATCGGTCGCGGCATCCTGGAGGCGGCCGCTGACCTGGTGCCGGCAACGGCGACGCGTGCTCTTCTCGTGCACAGCGGCGCCCTGCCGGAGGTCGTCGCTCGCGTGCGGGAGGCGCTCGACGCCCGGGGGGTCCGTGTGGTCGAAGGGCTGGTGCCCGATGCCGAGGCGGCGAAAACCCTTGCTGTGGCCGGAGATTTGTGGTCTCTGCTCGGGCGCGAGTCGTTCACTCGCACGGACGCCGTCGTCGGCGTCGGGGGCGGCACGGTCACCGATCTCGCCGGGTTCGTGGCGGCGTCCTGGCTGCGAGGCGTGCCCTTCGTCAACGTGCCGACGACCGTGCTCGCCATGGTCGACGCGGCAGTGGGTGGCAAGACAGGCATCAACACGGCCGAGGGCAAGAATCTCGTCGGCGCCTTCTACGAGCCGCTCGGTGTCGTCTGCGATGTCGACGTGCTCGCGACGCTGCCGGAGCGCGACTTTGTCGCCGGGATGGCCGAGGTGATCAAGGCGGGCTTCATCGCCGATCCCCGCATCCTTGAGCTGGTCGAGGAGGACCCGGCCTCGGCAAGGGGGGTGGGCCGGCATACCGTCGAATTGATCGGACGGGCCGTTGCCATGAAGGCCCGCGTGGTGTCGCAAGACCTGCGGGAGGCGGGGCTTCGGGAGATCCTCAACTACGGGCACACGCTGGGGCATGCGATCGAACAGCACGCCGGTTACACCATGCGCCACGGGGATGCCGTCGCGATCGGGATGGTTTTCGCGGCCGAACTCGCCCATCGCTCCGGCTTGATCGATTCCGCTTTGCTTGCGCGGCATCGCGACATCCTCAGCCTTGTCGGCCTGCCCACGACGTATGCCGGCGCGCCCCTCGACGCGCTGCTGGTCGCCATGGGACGCGATAAGAAGACGCGGGGTTCGACATTGCGGTTCGTGGTGCTGGAGGACCTGGCGCAGCCGACGCGACTGGTGGGTCCGGCCCCGGAACTCCTGCAGTCGGCCTACGACTCGCTTGGCACCACGGCCTGAACTGCCTCGTCGGTGGACGGCGCGGAGCCGCCGGCGGGCGCCGTCTGCGACATCAGCGCGGTGATCTCGTCGCGGATGCGCGGGCCGGGTGCCCCCCACGTCGGTTGGTAGCCATAGACCACGCGCAGCGGGGTACCCCGCCGGTTGCCGTCCATGATCTCCACGTCGTCGGCGTCGAGCAGGCTCGGATGCCACACGCCACACGCCTCGGACACCTTGAGCAGGTCGCGGCGAAGGGTGCGGATGTAGTTTGCGGCGCGCTCGGCCTTCAGGGTCGGGTCGAGGCCGCGCGCGAGCCATTTGCTCTGAGTGGCCACGCCGGTGGGGCAGTGGTCGGTGTGGCACTTCTGCGCCTGGATGCAGCCGATCGACATCATCGCCTCGCGGGCGACATTGACCATGTCCGCCCCGAGCGCGAACGCGACGAGCGCGTTGTCGGGCAGGCCGAGTTTGCCCGAGCCGATGAAGACGACGTCATCGCTGAGGCCGGCCTCGGCAAAGAGTGAGTAGACGCGGGCGAAGCCGACGCGGAGGGGGAGGGCGACGGCGTCGGTGAACACCAGCGGCGCCGCGCCCGTGCCGCCCTCGCCGCCGTCGACAGTGATGAAATCGACTCCGCGAGAACGACTTTGCATCTGGCCGGCGAGGCTCTCCCAGAAGCCCATCTCGCCGATGGCGGACTTGATGCCGACCGGTTTGCCGGTGGCCTGGGCTATCCGTTCGACAAAGTCGAGCATGCTGTCGACATCGTTGAACTCCGCGTGCCGCGACGGGCTGGCGCAATCCTTGCCCAACGGTATGCCGCGAATCTCGGCGATCTCGGGGGTGATCTTGGCGGCGGGCAGCATGCCGCCGAGGCCGGGCTTGGCGCCCTGGCTCAGCTTGATCTCGATGGCCCTGACGGGAGCGGACTCGACGACGCGCATGAGGGTGTCGAGGTCGAAACGCCCCTCGTCGTCGCGGCAGCCGAAGTAGGCGGTGCCGATCTGGAGGGTCAGGTCGCCGCCTTGGCGATGATGGGCGGACAGGCCGCCTTCCCCGGTGTTGTGCAGGCAGCCCGCGAGCTTGGCGCCGCCATTGAGCGCGGCGATCGCATTGCCGGACAGTGAGCCGAAGCTCATGGCCGAGATGTTGACGACCGAGTCGGGGCGGAAGGCGTCACGGCGCCCGCGGGGGCCGCCGAGGATCTTGCCGCAGGGCAGCCATACGTCATCCGCGGCGTGCGTGCCGGTGGGGGCGGCCACGGGGGCGAAGGTGTGGTGCTTGAAGATCACGTATTCGGCGTTCTCGACGTCGTTGTCGGTGCCGAAGCCGGTGTAGTTGTTCTCCATCTTGGAGCTGGCATAGATCCACGAGCGCTGGTCGCGGCTGAAGGGCCGCTCCTCGTCGTTGCCGGTCACGATGTACTGGCGCAGCTCGGGACCGATCTCCTCCAGCGCGAACCGGGCGTGCGCGATGACCGGGAAGTTGCGCATCAAGCTGTGGCGCTTCTGGGTCAGGTCATGGGCGGCGACTCCGGCGATGCCGGCGGCAACTGCGGACAGCACAACCTTGGGCTTCATGGCGACATGATGCCCGTTTTCGGATGCCTGCGGGCGCGGCGCAGCAGCCGTGCTTTCGACCGATTGAATTTGTGCTCTCGACCGGAGGGGAGCGTCAGGGGGTGGCCTTCTTGGTGGTGCGCTTGGCCGGGGTCCGCTCGGTTGTCGCGCGCTTCGCAGTGGCCTTCGACGCGGCGCGCTTCTGGGGCGCCTTCGTGGCCGCCGCCTTCGCGGGCGCGGCCTTCGTGGCGGGCGCCTTCGTCGCGGTAGCCTCCGGAGGCGCGGCGAGGCCCAACTCGGCCTCGAGGCGGGCTAGCTCCTCGCCGGTGTAGACGGCCAGGCGCTGCAGGCTGGGCAGGGCGTCCCGGTCACCGATGAAGCCGAAACACAGCGTCCCGCCATAGCTCTGGCAGGTGATATTCAGGGCCATCCCGTGGATCGGGATGGACACCGGGTAGTCCGCCTCCAGCCGCGCCCCGCGGAAGTAGAGCACCTCCCGCGGGCCGGGCACATTCGAGACGCACAGGTTGAAGGTGAACGGCATCGGCGTCTTCAGCCCGGTCATCGCCGCCAGGATCTGAGTCCCCGCGGGCGCCATCAACAAGGCGCTATAGGCCAGGATCGACTCCTGCGGGAGGTTGACCAGTTGGTCCTTGGCCTGACGCGTCGAGCGGGCGATCACGCCCAGGCGCTCCACCGGGTCCGCGACATCGGTGCCCATCGTGCTGAGGATCGCCCCGACCGCATTGCCGCCGCCGACATCGCCCTTCGGGCGCACATTGACGGGCAAGAAGGCGACGAGCGGCTTCTCGCCCAACTGCCCCTGCTCGCCGAGGAAGCGCCGCAACCCCCCACCACAAATGGTCAGCACGACGTCGTTGAGCGTCGCCCCGCCGGCCTTCGCCGCCGCGGTCAGACGACTGATGTCGTATTGCTGCGTGGCAAACCGGCGATTGCGCCCGATCTTGGAGTTGAGCACCGAATGCGGCGCTTCGTGGGACGAGACCAAATGCTTGAACTCCCCGTCGCGCCGCAACTGCAGCTTGACGATCGACATCGCGAGGTCGGGCACCGACTTGGTGACGTTCACCGCCCGCGACAGCACCGCACCGACGTCGGCCAGCGGCGAGGACTTCCCGGTCGATGCGGACCGCTCCCGCTTGGGCGGCGGCACCGCGAAGAACATCTGCTCAGACCGTGACGAGGGATCCGGTGACATCGACCGGTTGAGCAGTTGGATCGCGCTATACCCATCGACCAGTGCATGGTGGAACTTCACATAGAGCGCGAACCGCCCACCCTCGAGCCCCTCGATCAGGTGCATCTCCCACGGCGGCCGGGTCAGATCCAGCGGGTGTGAGTGCAGCCGGGAGACGAGGATGCCCAACTCGCGCTCGTCGCCCGGATGCGGCAGCGCGGAGCGGCGCACGTGATAGGTGATGTCGAAGTCCGGGTCCTCGACCCACTGGTGTGCCGGGTTGAGCAGGAAGCCCGGCGTCTTCAGTTTCATATTCCACGGCCGCTGCACCGCCGTCTCGGTATGGATCTCGCGCACCAGGGCCCGCAGGAAGTCCTCCGGCGCATCGGGCGCGGGCGTGAACGGCAGCAGCCCCCCGACGTGCATCATCGTCTGGGGCGTCTCCCCGTAGAGGAACATCGCATCCATCGGGGTCAACCGCTTCGTCGTCATGGGGCCATTGTTCCCGACGCGTGCGCCCCGCGGGAGTCCTCGCCCCGATGCCCCGGAACCCCCCGTCCACTCGATAGCGACGGACCCACCATGACCACGGACAGCACCTCAGCGACACGGTCCTGCGCGATGCCCTCGAACGGATCACGGTCAACGAGGTCGTCGTCGACGACGCCGACGAGACGAAGGCCGGCGAGAGCGCATCGGCACGGATCGCGTACACCCTGCGCGGTCAGCTCAATCACGTCCAGCTCCGGGTCAACCGACTGCCGAACACCTGGGGCGTGCCGCGTCACTGGCAACTCGCCGAGGACTTGGCCGTGCCGGTAATCATCGAGACCAATGTCGACACCATCGCGTCGGGGCGGCTGGGTGCGGCTACCAACCCGGTCAGCGGGCCGGGCCTCCAGGGCTTTCCCCAGCACCGCTTCATGCTGTATCCCGGCGTCTATCACGTCACCGGGATCGACAGCCTCTGGATCCGAGCCGTGCGCGATGTTGCTGTCGATGACAACCGGACCCACTACCTGTCCGACACCTCCCCGACCGCTCAGGTCTGGTACGAACCGACCGCTGCCCCCGTGGGACCGGGTGCGATCCGATGCCGACAGCCAGGCCCAGGCGCGCGTCGGCCTGTTCCAGCCTGGCCGCTCGGTAGCGGCGCCGGGTTTACCATGGTGACGATCCTGACCAGACCCTCCACGTGGGTGGCGCGTGTCCACGCGCGCCCACGGCATACGAAAGCGATTTCCGCGTGGCGACCACCAACGACCTGAAGAACGGGCTCGTCCTCAACATCGACAGCCAGCTCTGGACCGTCATCGAGTTCCAGCACGTCAAGCCGGGCAAGGGTCCGGCCTTCGTGCGGACCAAGCTCAAGAACGTCCTGTCGGGCAAGGTCGTCGACAAGACCTTCAACGCCGGCGTCAAGGTCGAGACGGCCAATGTGGACAAGCGCACGATGCAGTACCTCTACAACGACGGCACCGACTTCGTGTTCATGGACCCCGACACCTACGACCAGATCTCGGTCAGCCCGCAGATCGTCGGAGACGCGGCGAAGTACATGCTGGAGAACCAGGACGCGATCGTGGCCCGCAACGATGGCAATGTCCTTTACATCGAACTCCCGGCGTCGGTCGTGCTGGAGATCAGCTACACCGAGCCGGGCCTGCAGGGCGACCGCTCCACCGGCGGCACCAAGCCGGCCACGCTGGAAACGGGCGCCGAGATCCAGGTCCCGCTCTTCCTCGAGACCGGCACCAAGGTCAAGGTCGACACGCGCGACGGCTCCTACCTCGGCCGCGTCAACTGATCGTCCGCGACAGATAAGAGGCCCGTATGGCGGCACGCACCAAGGCGCGCAAGCGCGCCCTCGACCTGCTCTTCGAGGCCGAGGCGCGGGGCGTCAATGTCGGCGACCTTTTGCACGAACGGCTCGCCACGCCGGTCACCCAGGCGCCATTGAATCCGTATACGGCGACCCTCGTCGAGGGCGTCGTCGGGCACTGGCGCGAGATCAACGAGCTGCTCGACACCTACAGCCAGGGCTGGCCGGTCGCGCGGATGCCCGCGGTGGATCGGGCGATCCTGCGGCTCGGGGCGTATGAAGTGCTCTACAGCACCGAGGTCCCCGAGAAGGTCGCCATCGCCGAGGCCGTCGGCCTAGCGAGTGAGCTGTCCACAGACGAATCGCCGAAGTTCGTCAACGGTCTGCTCGCCCGGCTCGTGCAGGTCAAGCCGACCCTGGCCTGACGCAAGGACCTCAGGGCCGCGCAGCGAGACGTTCGATCTTGCCCGGCTCGCCGGCGACGACGAGCAGGTCGTAGGGCGTGACCTTGGTGTGGGCCTGGGCATAGACGAAGTCTTTGCCCGGGGCCTTCAGGCCCACGACAGTCACGCCATACCGCCCGCGGATCTCGGACTGGCTCAGTGTGAAGCCCTGGGTCTCCAGCGGCGGGCGCATCGTCGCGATCGCGAAGTCGTCCTCGAAGGGCATGTATTCGATCATCCGGCCGCTGAGCAGGCGAGCCACTCGGCGCCCGGCGTCACCTTCGGGATAGACGACGTGATGGGCGCCGATGCGCTCCAGGATGCGACCGTGGCTCGTCGTGACCGCCTTCGCCCAGATCTGCGGGCAGCCGAGGTCGACGAGATTCGCCGTGGCCAGCACGCTGGACTCGACGCTCCCGCCGATGCTGACGACCGCCATCGGGAAGTCCCTGGCGCCCAGTTGTTCGAGCGCCTCCAAGTGGGTCGCGTCGGCCTCGATCACGTGGGTCAGGCGCGGGGCCCACTCCTGCACCAGGACCGGGTCACGTTCGATGGCGAGCACGTCATGGCCGAGAGCGGTGAGCGCTTGCGCGGTCGCGGCACCGAACCGGCCGAGCCCGATCACCATGACCGGCTCGTGACTGAGCTTGTCCTTAGCCAATGATCGGCCTTTCCTCGGGGAGTCGATAGAGGTGGCGCCGCTCTCGCAGGGCGAGGGCAGCGCCGACCGTCATGGTGCCGGTGCGCCCTATGAACATCAACAAGGTCAGCACATATTTGCCGGCATCCGGAAGTTCGGCGGACAGGCCCGTGGACAGGCCACAGGTCGCAAAGGCGCTGAGCACTTCGAACAGGACGCGATCGAGCGATTCATGGGTCAGCTCGGTGACGATCATCGACCCGATCAGGACGATCGTGGCACCGAGCATGGTCACGGCGACCGCGAGCCGCAGGCTGCTAGCCGGAACTCGTCGAGAGAAGACCTCGACATCACGATCACCGCGGGCCTCGGCCACGACTGCCAGGAAGAGCACGGCCAAAGTGGTGACCTTGATGCCGCCGGCGGTCGAGACCGGCCCGCCGCCGACAAACATCAAGGCATCGAGCGAGAGCATGGTGGTGTGGTTCAGGTCGCCGACCGGCACCGTGTTGAAACCCGCGGATCGGGGCATGATGGCCATGAACAGGGCGTCGAGAGCCTTGTCGCTGACCGAGTGCGGCCCCATGGTGGCTGGATTGCGCCACTCGAGCGCGAGGAAGAGCACGATCGACCCCGCGATGAGGATGCCCGTCGTGGCCAATGTGAGCTGGGCGTGCAAGCCCCAGGTGCGGGGCCGGCGCCAGCGATGCCGAAGCACTTGCAGGACCGGGAAGCCGACGCTGCCGAGGAACACCCCGACGATCAGCGGCACCTGCAGCCACCAGTCGCCCGGGTGGGTCGGCAGGCCTCCCGGATGGACCACGATGCCGGCGTTGTTGTAGGCCGAGATCGCATAGAAGAGGGAGTGCCACAGCGCCGGCCCGACCCCTTCGCCTTCAGTCAGGAAACGCGGCACCAGAACGACGAAGACGAGCCCTTCGATCAGGAGCGTGGTGCCGACGACAACCTTGAGCAGCTCGGCCAACTCGCCGAGGCGCTCGGTCTTGGTCTCTCGCGCCGCCAGCACGCGATAGCCCAGGCCCATCCGACGCGAGACGACGATGCCCAGGATCGAGGCCAAGGTGATGATGCCCAGGCCGCCGACCGCGATCGCGGACAAGATGACGACATGCCCGAAGCCCGACCAGTAGCTGCCGGTGTCGTGGACGGTCAGTCCCGTCACACAGACCGAGGACACGGCGGTGAACAAGGCATCGACAAAGCGCGCCCGCTGGCCGGTCTCGGTGGCGCGGGGAAGCAGGAGCAGCGTGGTAAAGGCGAGATTGACGAGGGTGAAGATGTACAGCACGAAGCGTGCCGGATGCGCCTTGGCGCGTTCGGCCATCCGTCCCTGCGTCGAGCCGGCCGCGAGTCTGCGTCGTCGTGGCACCACAGGACCCTATGCCGAATCCTTCCGAAAGCGGGACGCCGACGCGGCCCACGACCTAGCCTGAAGCGGTGCGCTTCCGCTCGGCCGCCGTCGACGGGGTGACGGTCTTCGCCGTGACTGGGGTCAACACCGTCTCCTTCGGGTTGCGCGTGTCCGTCCGGGCCCGGCGCGGACTGCTCGGCTTCGCGGTGCAACGACGTGCCCCCGGCGGTCGCTGGCGGTATGTCGAGGGCTTCAAGGTCTTCCGCTCGGTGGTGCCCGATCCCGAGCCGGGAGCGAGCCACTCCACACACGCCCACCCCATCCAGTCGCTTGTCTGGGACGACTTCACCGTGCAGGCGGGCACGGCATACGGCTATCGCTTTATCCCCGTCCGCGGCACACCGGCGCAGCCGGCGTATGGCCGCCCGGTCGCCATCGAGGTGTCCGCCGAGCCACGCGAGTCGGAGGTCCACGACATCCATTTCAACCGGGGTGTCGCATCCAGCCAGTTCTATGCCCGTCGCTTCGGCAACCTCCGGCCCGACGAGCTCGCGACGCCCGCGCTGCGTCAACTGGCGATGGACTGGCTCAGCCGGGATCTCGATGAGGCGCTCATCGCGTTCATCCGGTCCGCCGGCCCCGGCGATGCGCTTCGGGGCGCGTTCTACGAATTCAGTTATGGGCCCGTGCTTTCCGAGTTCCGCGCGGCGATCGATCGCGGCGTCGATGTGCAACTCGTCATCGACCTGAAGGAGAACGAGCACTGGGAGAACAAGAAGCAGGACGACGGCACGCGAAAACGCACGTGGGTCGAGAGCACGCCGCGCGTTGCGAATCTCGCGGCCATCGTGGTCGCCGGGTTGCCCGACACCGCGCTCCTCCCGCGGGTCAACCGGCGCGCCGAGATCCAGCACAACAAATTCCTCGTGCTGGTGCGCGCAGGGTCGCCGGTGGCGGTTTGGACCGGGTCGACGAATCTGACGACCGGCGGCATTCACGGGCAATCGAATGTCGGTCACCTGGTGCGGGACTCGGGACTCGCGGCCGACTTCCTCGCCTATTTCTCCCTCCTGGCGAATGACCCGGGCGCGCGGCCGGGGGTGGGGCGCAGCGAGAACATCGAACTCAACCGCGAGTACGAGTCGGCGGTGCTGGCGCTGAGTCCAACGCCGGCCGCGCGGGCGGATATCGGCACCGGGTGCCGGGCGATCTTCAGCCCGCGGCCCGGACCCGAGCCGCTTGCCCTGTATGCCGATCTGCTCGCCCACCCGCAGTCCCTCGCGTGCGCGACCTTCGCCTTCGGGATCGCTCAGGAGCTGAAGGACGTTCTGGCGCAGGGAGATTCGTCCAGCCCGCTGCGGTTCTTCCTCCTGGAGACGCCGGATCGGACTCGCCCCGGCGCGCCGCGGATCGAACTCGATGCGAGCAAGAACATCTACCAGGCGTGGGGAAGCGAACTCGGCACCCCGCTGGGGCAATGGGTTGCCGAGACCACCACCCGCGAACTCGGCCTCAATGTTCATGTCGCCTTCATCCACAACAAATTCCTGCTCAGTGACCCCCTAGGCGACGACCCGATCGTCGTGACCGGATCGGCGAACTTCTCACGCGCCTCGTGTGTGGACAATGACGAGAACATGGTGGTCATTCGTGGGGACCGGCGGGTCGCGGACATCTATTTCACCGAGTTCAACCGGCTCTTCTTCCACTACTACTTCCGGTCCGTCGTCGAATCGCGCTCGCGGACCGACCGGGCGGGGGCGCGGCGGGCGGCACCTGCGGCGCTCGATCTGAGCGAGGACGACGGTTGGCTGGAGAACTACGGCCCCGGCAGCCTTCGCACGAAGCGCGCCGAGCAGTTCATCAGCATGTCGGGTGCCCGGCTCTCGCTCCCCGCCGAACCGTGAGGGCGCGGCTGCGTATCCTGCCCGGATGACCTCCGCCTCGCGTCTGCGGGTCACCAGCGTGCGGTATGCCGATCCGGCCGACCGCGCGCACCTCTCCTCAGCGATCGCGGCGCTGAGCGATGGCCTCCCGATCGCCTCGGTCCTGGTGGTAGGCACGCCGAAGGCCGGCTTCGCCGTGGTCGTCGACGACGCCGGATCGTTGCGGCTGGCCGGTGTGCGCGTGTCCGCGGAGGTCGCTGGGCTCGGAGTCGAGGAGATGCTGATCCGCGCCGCGCTCGGCCTGATGCTCGATGCCGGGCAGAAGCACGTCGCCGTGACGGCGACGGCCGATGCGGACCCGGTCATCAGAACCGTCGTCGCCGGTATGCCGGTGCCCGACCCGCTTGCGGATTCCCCCGTCGCGATCCCTGCGGTCAGCGTGATCCCCGTGCGCGAGGTGGCCGGCCGCCTTGAGGTGTTTGTCCAGTACCGCGTCAGCACCATGGATTTCGCGGCCGGGGCCGTGGTCTTTCCGGGCGGCCGCATCGATCCCGGCGATCGACAGGCAGGTGCCGCACTAGCGCTCCCCGCGACGCTGGTCGCCGAGCACGGTGCGCTGTTCGGGAGAACGGCATACGGTCATTTGGGGTCCGCCGAGGAGGCGGCACGCACGCTGCTGGCCACGGGCATCCGGGAGGTCGCGGAGGAGACGGGAGCCGTCATCGACCCCGCTCGGCTGGTCCCGTGGGACGACTGGATCACTCCGATCGGGATGCCTAAACGCTTCGATGTGCGGTTCTTCCTCTATCCGGTCACGGAAGCCGAAGCGGCGGCGTTCGGTCATACGACCACGGAGTCGCACCGCTCCGGGTGGGCCGGCGTTTCAACCCTCGTTGATCGAACGGAGGCGCGCGAGCTGGTATTGCTGCCGCCGACGCGGACCATCCTCGACGAGCTCAGTGCGCTCGGCTCAGTCGCGGGCGCCCTGTCCCTGACGCCGGTCCTCAGGCCGGTGCGGCATGACATTGCCGCGCGCCGACCACGCCGCTGACGGCCTCGGGTCGCTACGGTCGGGCGATGGGAGAGACACCGAAGCGACTGCGTCGCCTTGCCACCATCACTGCGCTGACCGGATTGGCCGTTTCCGGCGCCTACCCTGCGCTCGCCGGGCCGGGTGACGGCGGCGCCGATGCCGGGGCGCCGCCGACGGTGATGATGCCGACGGGCGGCGGTTACGAGTTCGAGACGCTCCAGGCATTCGCCAAGATGGCGATCTCGCGGGCCGGAGACACGACCGTCGATCTCGTGGTCGTGCCGTCCGCCTATGGCGACGACTGGCCGAGCCGACCCGAGAACATCGCCCTTGCCACACAGCGCACCCAGGAGGTGCAGGACGCCTGCACTGCGGTCGTGCCCGCCGGGATGCGGTGCGTCGGCCGACTCGCCCTTCTGCTCAATCGAGCCGACGCTCTGAAGACGTCGAACTCGGCCGCTTTGCGCAGCCCGAGCCTGGACGGCATCTATGCCCTCGGCGGCGACCAGGGGATCGCGATGAAGGTGCTGGCGAACTCGCCCGCGGAAACGGCGATGACGGCGGCGGTCAAGCGGGGCGTGCCCTTCGCCGGCACCAGCGCTGGGGCAGCGATCGAGTCGACCTCGATGATCAACGGTTATGTCGGCGATTATGGTGCCGCGCAAGGACTTCGGCGCGGCTCGACGCTGATGTGGTGGGGCAATGACGGCGACCGGCAGCGCGGCCTGGTCTTCGGGTCGCAGCGGGCGATCTACGATCAGCACTTCTATGAGCGGGGCCGGTTCGGCCGGTCGCTGTCGACGATTGCCACCGCCGACGAGCGGTTCGGCGGCACGAGCCCCGTCGGGGTCGGCGCCGATTATGCGACCGGTGTCGTCAACTACGGCGACCGGACGCTGACGCAGGTCTTCGGCCTGTCCGGGGTGGCGACCATCGACTACGAGAGCCTGAACGCCACCCACCGGTGGGTCGGCACCGAGCGCTGGCTCTCGGCGCGGAAGGTCAAGGTTAACCTGCTCACCGAGAACACCGACTATGACCTGGTGACCCGGCGGATGACCCGCGGCGGCGCCACCGTCGGCGCGGTGACGGGGCGCGCCTGGGTGGTGCCAAGGGCGTCGGCCACCGGCACGGTCTATCTCGGCGGTGGGGTTCTCGGCGGCTCCAATGTGGTGCCGAGCGTGGTCAAGGATGCGGCGGCCGCGAGCGCCGATCCAGCGAAGGCCCGACTGCTCATCATCTCCGCCGACACCCGCTCGACCGCCGCCGCCTACGGCACCAAGGTCAAGGAGGCCGGATGGATGGGCCACGTCGACACTGTGACCTATGGCGACAGCGGCTGGATGGGCACCGATGTCACGACGTATGACGCGGTCCTCCTCGTCGCGGTCTCCCCGCCGCAGGCGGCCAAGGCCTTCCGCGATGCGAGCTTCCGCGCCCTCGCCGCGACAGCGGCTGCCGCGGCGCCGGTGTTCTTCGCGGACGGCCCCGCAGCGGCCTACGCCGGCGCGCGGTGGTCACCCAATGCCCGGCCGAACGGCGACAACTACGAGGAGGTCTCCGGCCTGGCGTTCAAGACGACCGAGGCGAAATGGCAGCGCGGTCTCGGAGTCGTCTCCGCAACCGTCGTCCCGGCGCTGAACACCGATTACACCTGGGGCCGGCTTTTCAACGGCGTGGCCGTGGCCAAGGGGCAACTCGGTCTCGGCATCAATGCCGGCACGGCGATCCGTTTCCAGGGCAATGACATCCGCGTCGTCGACGGGGCTGTCGTCGTGGCCGACGGCCGGGACGCCTCGACCTGGGCCTCCTCGAACGGGACGCTCGGTGCCGCCGGACTCGTGGTCGACACCTTCGGTCCGGGGGAGCGCCTGGCCCGCTGACGCGTTCCTATTACCGTCGAGTGGCCGGGCTGGGGGTCAGCTCGGGCGCTTGGCGAACGCCCAGGCCGAGACATTGGCTGTGTCCTCGGCCCCGAAGAAGGGCTCCCACAGCGAGAAGCGGTCGGTGCTGAAGTCGGTGTCGCCGTCATCCGCGGTTCCGCCGACCTTGTCGGGGCCAGCCTGGAACATCCGCCAGAATCCGCGGCCACCGCTGTCCATCAGCGAGGAGACGAGGTTGCCGTTGTCGGTGTGGAAGTTGCCGATGTAGTGGCCGGCCTCGTGCGAGACGACATTCCCGATCGCCCGGCCGACGAACTTCACTCGCGGCGTCTTCGTGCCGATGTAGGAGTTGAGCGACACCACGGAAAGGGGGTTGCCGGCGACCGGCGCGCTCATCATGTCCAGCAGCACCAGAGCGGTCTCCGCACGCTCGAAGTTGCCGGGGTCGATGCTTTGGGCGATGCCGACCGTCTCGATGCCGGACTCGCCGATGGTGCCGCCGATGATGATCCGCGAAACGCCGGGGCGGCCGAAGGTGTCGGGCGCACGCAAGCCGTTGACGACCTTGACCGAGAAGCCCGGAATGCCGCGCCGGGCCAGATCGGCTTGGAGATTTTCGGTCGCGGTCGCGGTGATCTGTTCGGCGAGTGGAGGCAAGTCGGCTTCGGTGAGCCCCCAGCCGGCGAGGAAGGACTTCAGCGGGGAGAGCTTGGCGCGCGGGTTGTCGCCTCCGAAGATCGAGGTGTCGATGACGGCACCGTCGAAGTCGAGGTAGATCGTTTGCGGCGTTGCCGACTCGGATCCGCCGGGCCGGTAGACCTCGACGGTGTTGGTGTAGCGGCCGACGCCGTTTTCGGTGATCACGCCATACCAGCCATCGGCCTCGGCGACATAGGCGACAGTGGCGTTGCCGCCGCCCGGCAGCGGGCTGGCCTCGGGATAGATGAAGGAGAGGTCGGCGTCGGTGGCGCCCGTGACGTACTGCGCGTCCCACCTCTGCACGGAGACCCGCTTCGCCTGCCCGGCAACGGACGCGCCGAGCACATCTCCCTTGCGCAAGTGCACGACCACCGCGTCACGGTCGCTGCGCCAGGAACCGAGGTTCAGCGAATATCGCGTGGTGGGGCCTTGACCGGTCCCGGATCCGGAGTCGAAGGAGTCCTTCTGCCACATGGATCCGAGCGTCACTTGCACATAAAAGGTCCCGCCCGTTGTCGTGTAGTAGGTCGCCGCCTGCGCGTCCCCGCCGCCCGGCACCTGCCAGCCGAGTGCCAACAGCGTGCCCGTCGCGTCGGCGATCATGGTGGTCGCGTACTCATCCGCTCCGCTCAGTTCCGCGCGAATGGTCTCGCCCGGTTTTGCGGTGACGGCATACCAGTCGAAGTCGCCGCTCTTGTCGCCGCGGGTGCCGTGCGGTCCGTCGCCGATCGTGCCCGTGACCGTGATCCGGCCATTGCCGGCGATCCCGGTCTGGCGAGCCAAGGGGATCGCCCCGTCGTCCTCCGCCGACGGCGTCAGTTGGCGGGCGGTGGGCGAGAGGTCGGCCAAAGCGCCTGTGACGACCATCCGGTTGCGTGCCCCAGCCGCCGTGCCGAAGGGCGTGACCCGCTCACCGGTCCACGTGGTGTCATTGCGCCCGCCGACACCGGCCGGCTCCTTCTCGCGATAGGTGAGTACCGGGCTCAACCGGCCGCCCGGCGAGGCCGCCGCCTGGACCGCGGCCGACGGCGCGGCGCGGCCCTGGCTGCGCTCAGTGAGCACGCGCCGCCAGGACATCATGTCCACGCCGTGGAGGTCCGGCAGATAGCTGATCACCGGGTTCGCACCGGTTGCACCCGTCCCTGGCCGGGCGAGCTGCCTACCCGCATTAAGGCGGGCCTCCTCGACGGGCGTCAGTTCTCCTGACTCGGTCGTGGCGGCGCGCGGGGCGGCGCTGCCCGCTGCCACCGACGCCATCCCGATCGCGGTGCCGCTCAACGCGAGAGTCAGCGCTCCCGCGGCCACCATCCGTGCTCGTGCCATCGCCATGTCACCTTTCCCCTGCCGGACGAGGCCGCCTCCATGCGGCCTGCTATGGACCCTAGGCAAGCCCCACCAACAGTGGCATCCGCAGGACTACTCATCCGCCAGGCCGTGGACCCCGTGCGACCCAGGACGCCGAGCGTCGTAGAGTGTCCCCTCGGTAGACATCCTTTAACGACCTGTCCGGCGAGGCAGGGAAGGAGGTCGCACGCGTATGACGCGCGCCGACATGACGGTTCCCGCGGGCCACCCGATCGACCCCGACGGGCGCACGGTGCTTTCCGCTCCCGAGATCTCTCGGTGCTTGCGACGCATCGCGCACGAGATCCTCGAACACAACAAGGGCGCCACCGACCTGGTCCTGCTCGGCATCCCGAGCCGCGGCGTGGAATTGGCTAGCCGTCTCGCCGCGATGATCGCCGAGGTCGAGGAGTGCGGCCCGATCCCGGTCGGCGACCTCGACATCACCATGCACCGCGACGACCTGCGCCGGCAACCGACGCGGGCGCCCATGCGCACGGTCATACCGGCCGGGGGGATCGACGGCAAGGTCGTCGTGCTCGTCGACGATGTCCTCTACTCCGGCCGCACCATCCGGGCGGCGCTGGACGCGCTCGCCGATCTCGGCCGGCCGCGCGCGGTCCGGCTGGCTGTGTTGGTGGACCGCGGCCACCGGGAGTTGCCGATCCGCGCCGATCATGTGGGCAAGAACCTCCCGACCTCGCATCAGGAGAAGGTGCAGGTCCGCTTGGCCGGCTTCGACGGAGGCGAGGACATCGTCCGGATCGCTTCCGGCGCAACGGTATTGGGGGACCCGGCATGACCAAGCACCTGCTGTCCTCGGCGGATCTGACCCGCACGGACGTCGAGGCCATCTTGGCCACAGCCGCGTCGATGCACGACGTCCAGCGCCGTGAGGTCAAGAAGCTGCCGACCCTGCGCGGACGCACGATCATTAACTTCTTCTTCGAGGACTCCACCCGCACCCGCAGTAGCTTCGAGATCGCCGGCAAGTGGATGTCGGCGGACACCATCAACCTCTCGGCCAAAGGGTCCTCGACGTCCAAGGGGGAGTCGCTGCGCGACAGCGTCCAGACCATCAACGCGATGGCTGTCGACGCACTCGTCATCCGGCACAACCAGAGCGGCGCCTGCCAGCAGGTGGCCGGGTGGGTCGATGCGAGCGTCATCAATGCCGGTGACGGCACGCATGAGCACCCGACGCAGGCCCTGCTGGACGCCTACACCCTCCGCTCCCGCGTCGGTCAGCTGGACGGTAGGCACGTAGCGATCGTCGGCGATCTGACCCACAGTCGCGTCTTCCGCAGCAATGTCATCACCTTGGCCAGCCTGGGCGCGCGGGTGACCGTGGTCGCGCCGCCGACCCTCATGCCCGCCGGCATGAGGGACTGGGCCGACCGCGACGGCTTCGCGACCTCGTGGGATCTGGACGAAGTGCTCGACGACGACACGCCGGATGCCGTCATGATGCTGCGCGTCCAGCGCGAGCGGATGAGCGGCGGCTACTTCCCGACCGCACGCGAGTACACCGTCGGCTACGGGCTGACGCGCCCCCGTCTCGCCCGGCTGCTCGACCGCAAACCCGAGGCGGTCGTGATGCACCCCGGACCGATGAACCGCGGCCTGGAGATCAGCGCGGATGCCGCCGAGTCGGGGGCGTCGATCATCCTCGACCAGGTCTCGGGCGGCTTGGCGGTGCGGATGGCCGTGCTCTATCACCTGCTCGCCGGCGAGGAGACTGCCGCATGAGTGACCTGCTGATCACCGGGGCCACGCTCCACGTCACCCATGCGGCCGGCGACGCCGGCGAACCGCGCCCGGGCGAGACGGCGGATGTCCTGATCCGGGACGGCCGGATCGCCGAGATCGGTCGGATCGCGGACGCGCCCGACGGGGTGACGTGCTTGGCCGCCGACGGACTCGCACTGCTGCCGGGCTTCGTGGACCTGCATACCCACCTGCGAGAACCGGGACGCGAGGACGCCGAGACGATCGCCAGTGGCTCGGCAGCAGCGGCCGCCGGCGGCTTCACCGCGATCCTGGCGATGGCCAACACCTCCCCAGTGACCGACACCGCAGAGGCCGCCGAACTCCTCCTCGACCGCGGGCGGGCGGTCGGCCTTGCCGACGTCCAGCCCGTCGGCGCCGTCACCAAAGGTCTTGCGGGAGAAGAGCTTGCCGAGCTGGGCCTGATGGCCCGCTCCCGCGCTCGAGTGCGCTTCTTCTCCGATGACGGGCGCTGTGTCCAGGACGCCCGCGTGATGCGGCGGGCGCTGGAATACCTCAAGCCCTTTGGCGGGGTGATCTCCCAACACGCCCGGGACGCGAACCTCGCCGGAGCGAGCGCGTGCTGCCACGAGGGCGAGATCTCGGGGCGACTGGGCCTGCCCGGCTGGCCGGCGGTGGCCGAGTCCGCGATTGTCGCGCGCGATGTGCAACTGGCCCGGCATACGGGCTCGCGAGTCCATGTGGCGCACGTCTCCACAGCGGAATCGGTCGAGGTCATCCGGTGGGCCAAGAACCACGGCATTGCCGTCACCGCGGAGGTCACTCCGCACCACCTGGCTCTCGGCACTGAGTTGGTGCGCGGCTACGATCCGGTCTTCAAAGTCAACCCGCCGCTGCGCCCGCGTGAGGACCAGGAGGCGCTGCGCGAGGCGCTGGCCGACGGGACCATCGACGCGGTCGCCACGGACCACGCCCCGCACGCCCGGCACGACAAGGAGCACGCGTTCGAGGCGGCGGCCTTCGGGATGCTCGGCCTAGAGACCGCGTTCGCCGTCGTCCATGACCTGATGGTCCGGTCGGGCCAGATGACGATGAGCGATCTCGTGCGCCGGATGTCGATCGATCCGGCCCGCATCGCCGGGCTGACCGAGCACGGCCGCTCGATAGCCGTCGGTAACCCCGCCAATCTCGTGGTGATCGACCCGGAGCGGGCCGTCACCGTCGATGCGGCGGTCTCGCACTCGTTGTCCCGCAACAATCCTTGGCACGGGATGAGCTTCACCGGCGCGGTCCATGCGACCATCCTGCGCGGCCGGATCACCGCCCTCGACGGGAAGGTTCACGACCAGTGAGCGTCACCACTTCAGCGAACGACACCGCTGTTCTCGTTCTCGAGGACGGGCGCCGCTTCACCGGGCAGGCCTTCGGCGCCCGCGGCACGACCGTCGGCGAGGCCGTCTTCAACACCGGGATGACCGGCTATCAAGAGACCCTGACCGACCCCAGCTACCACCGCCAGGTTGTCGTCATGACGGCGCCCCACATCGGCAATACCGGCTGGAACGACGAGGACGCCGAGTCCCAGCGCATCTGGGTCAGCGGCTTCGTTGTGCGCGATCCTGCCCTCCGGCCGTCGAACTGGCGCTCGCGCGGTTCACTCGACGAGCAGTTGGCCGCGCAGGGGGTCGTCGGGATCAGCGGCATCGACACGCGCGCCCTGACCCGGCATCTGCGTGAGCGTGGCGCGATGCGGGTGGGCATCTTCAGCGGCCCGGACGCCGCCGCCACGCCGGCGAGCCTGCTGCAGCGGGTGACCGAGGCGCCCGCGATGTCGGGTAGCCAGCTGGCCCCCGAGGTGAGCACCAAGGAGGCGTATGTAGTTGCGGCACAGGGTGAAAAGCGCTTCACGGTGGCTGCGCTCGACCTGGGCATCAAGGCGATGACCCCGCAGTTGTTGGCGCGCCGTGGCATCGAGGTGCACGTGTTGCCGGCAACCGCGACCTTCGCCGACATCGCGGCGGTCGCACCGGACGGGGTCTTCTTCTCCAATGGCCCGGGCGATCCGGCCACCGCCGATCACGAGGTCGGCGTGCTGCGCGCGGTGCTGGCCGCACGGCTGCCGTTCTTCGGCATCTGCTTCGGCAACCAGATCCTCGGGCGGGCTCTCGGCTTCGGCACCTACAAGCTGAGATATGGTCATCGCGGCATCAACCAGCCGGTGCAGGACATCGCGACCGGCAAGGTCGAGGTGACCGCCCACAACCACGGTTTCGCCGTCGATGCGCCCCTCGGTGACCCGGTTCCCGCGCCGGCGGACACGGCATACGGCCGGGTGCGGGTCAGTCACGTCTGCCTCAACGACGATGTCGTGGAAGGTCTGGAATGCCTTGACCTGCCAGCCTTTTCGGTGCAATACCACCCGGAGGCCGCGGCCGGTCCACACGATGCCGACTATCTCTTCGACCGGTTCGCGGCCCTGTTGGAAGGGGTGAAGTAGGGTGCCTAGGCGCGACGACATCACCTCGGTCCTCGTCATCGGCTCCGGGCCGATTGTGATCGGCCAGGCGTGCGAGTTCGACTACTCGGGGACCCAGGCCTGCCGGGTGCTGCGCGAGGAGGGCATCCGGGTCGTCCTGGTCAACTCCAACCCGGCGACGATCATGACCGACCCGGAGTTCGCCGACGCGACCTATGTCGAGCCGATCACGCCCGAGGTCATCGAGAAGATCATCGCCAAGGAGCGCCCGGACGCGGTGCTCGCGACGCTGGGTGGCCAGACGGCACTGAACGCGGCCATGGCGCTGCACGAGCAGGGGATCCTCGAGAAGTACGGCTGCCCGCTCATCGGTGCCAACGTCGAGGCCATCCAGCTCGGCGAGGACCGCGAGAAGTTCAAGGGCGTCGTCGAGCGCTGCGGCGCCGAGTCCGCACGGTCGATCATCTGCCACACCATGGACGAATGTCTCGCCGCCGCAACGAAACTCAGCTACCCCGTCGTGGTGCGGCCTTCCTTCACGATGGGCGGGCTCGGCAGCGGCTTCGCGTATGACGAGGACGAGCTACGCCGGATCGCCGGCGCGGGTCTGCAGTACTCCCCGGTTACCGAGGTGCTCCTGGAGGAGTCGATCCTCGGCTGGAAGGAATACGAGCTCGAGATCATGCGCGACGGCGCCGACAACGTCGTCGTCGTCTGCTCCATCGAGAATCTCGACCCGATGGGCGTGCATACGGGCGACTCGATCACCGTTGCGCCGGCGCTGACCCTGACCGACCGGGAGTACCAACGACTGCGTGACATCGGCATCGCCGTCATCCGCGAGGTCGGAGTCGCCACCGGCGGCTGCAATATCCAGTTCGCCGTCAACCCCGAGAACGGCCGAATCATCGTCATCGAGATGAACCCGCGCGTCTCCCGTTCCAGCGCACTGGCATCCAAGGCCACCGGCTTCCCGATCGCCAAGATCGCTGCGAAGGTCGCCATCGGCTACACCCTGGACGAAGTCCGCAATGACATCACCCAGGAGACCCCGGCGAGCTTCGAGCCCAGCCTCGACTACATCGTTGTCAAGGTGCCGCGCTTCGCCTTCGAGAAGTTCCCCTCGGCCGACCCGACGCTGACCACCACGATGAAGTCGGTCGGTGAGGCGATGGCGCTCGGGCGCAACTTCACCGAGGCGCTGCAGAAGGCGCTCCGCTCGATGGAGAAGGCCGACTCGACCTTCCATTGGACGGGGCAGCCTCCGGCCGGCGACGACCTGGATGCGCTCCTCGCGGGCATCGCGATCCCCACCGACGGGCGCATCATCGCGGTCCAGCAAGCCCTGCGCGCCGGGACGAGCGTCGAGCGGGTCCACGAGATCACGGGGATCGATCCGTGGTTCCTCGACCAGATCGCCTTGATCAACGACCTCGCGCAAGAAGTGCTCGCGGCCGAGCGACTCGATCCTGACCTGCTGCGGCTCGCCAAGCGACACGGCTTCTCCGACAAGCAGATTGCCCAGCTGCGCGGTATGCCCGAGTCCGTCCTGCGCGGCGTGCGGCAGGCCCTCGGGGTGCGTCCGGTCTACAAGACGGTCGACACGTGCGCGGCCGAGTTCGCGGCGCTGACCCCCTATCACTACTCGACCTATGACGAGGAGACGGAGGTGGCGCCGCGCGAGCGGCCGGCCGTCATCATCCTCGGTTCCGGGCCGAACCGGATCGGGCAGGGCGTCGAGTTCGACTACTCCTGCGTGCACGCGAGTTTCGCCCTGCGCGACGCCGGCTACGACACCATCATGGTGAACTGCAATCCCGAGACCGTCTCGACCGACTACGACACCAGTTCGCGGCTCTACTTCGAGCCGCTGACCCTGGAGGACGTCCTCGAGGTCGTCCACGCCGAGCGGCAGGCCGGTCCCGTGGCGGGTGTCATCGTCCAGCTCGGGGGGCAGACACCCCTGGGGCTGGCGCGGGCCCTGATGGACGAGGGCGTGCCCATCGTCGGGACCTCGCCGGACGCCATCCACCTCGCCGAAGACCGCGGCGCCTTCGGGCGGGTCCTCGCGGCGGCGGCCCTTCCGGCGCCTAAGCACGGCACGGCCTACTCGGCGGCCGAGGCGATCTCGGTGGCTGCGGAGATCGGGTACCCGGTGCTGGTGCGGCCGTCCTACGTGCTCGGTGGCCGGGGGATGGAGATCGTCTACGACGATGCCACCCTGGCCGAATACATCACGCGCGCGGCGAAGGCCTCGCCCGAGCACCCGATCCTCGTCGACCGCTTCCTCGATGACGCCATCGAGATCGACGTCGATGTTCTCTTCGACGGCGAGGAGATGTATGTCGGCGGCATCATGGAGCACATCGAGGAGGCCGGCGTGCACTCTGGCGACTCGGCCTGCACCCTGCCGCCGGCCACCCTGGGCCGCGAGGAGCTGGCGCGGGTGCGTCGCTCGACCCTCGCTCTGGCGCAAGGGATCGGCGTCCGTGGCCTGATGAACGTCCAGTTCGCGCTGGCCCACGACGTCCTCTATGTGCTGGAAGCGAACCCGCGGGCCTCGCGCACGGTGCCCTTCGTCGCCAAGGCGACCGGCGTGCCGCTGGCCAAGGCGGCGGCCCGGGTCATGCTCGGCGCCTCGATCGCCCAGCTGCGCGAGGAGGGCCTGCTGCCGCCCACCGGCGACGGGGGTGATCTGCCCACGCACGCGCACCTGTCGGTCAAGGAGGCCGTGCTGCCCTTCAAGCGCTTCCGCACGGCCGACGGCACCGTGGTTGACGCCCTTCTCGGGCCCGAGATGCGCTCCACCGGCGAGGTGATGGGGATCGACATCGACTTCGGGGCAGCCTTCGCCAAGAGCCAGACCGGCGCGATGTGCGAGTTGCCGACGAGAGGCCGGATCTTCGTCTCGATGGCCAATCGCGACAAGCGGGCGATGATCTTCCCGATCATGCGGCTGCGCGATCTGGGCTTCACCATCGTCGCCACCGTCGGGACCGCAGATGTCTTGCGGCGCAATGGAGTCGAGGCCGAGGTGGTGCGCAAGGTCAGCGAACGCGGGCCGGGGGAGACCAGCGTCGTCGAGCAGATCAACGCCGGCACGATCGACATGGTGGTCAACACCCCCTCCGGGCAGAACGCCCGCGAGGACGGCTACAAGATCCGTCAGGCCATCACGGCCATGGACAAGCCGATCATCACGACCGTGCAGCAACTCGGTGCGGCCGTGCAGGGCATTGAGTCGGCGATCCACCACGAGTTGCGCGTCAAGAGCTTGCAGGAACACGCTCGCGATCTCGACCTCTACGGCCGGCGAGGCGAGCAGTGACGGCGACGCCGGTGCGGGACCGGGTCACCCGCGTCGATGCCGCCGTCCGCGCCAGTGAGCCGGCCGGCGACTACCGGCGGCTGACCCTGGTCGCACCCGAGATCGCCGTGCTTGCCACGCCGGGGCAGTTCGTCGCCCTGGCGATCGACGGCGCGGACTCGGCCCTGCTGCTGCGTCGGTCCTTCTCGATCCACCGGGTCTCGGCCGATGCGGGCACGGTCGAGATCGTCGTCGCCGACGCCGGGCCGGGGACTCGGTGGATCACCCGGTTGCGCGCCGGGGGCGAGGTCAGTGTCGTCGGGCCGCTCGGCCGCGGCTTCACCTCGCCCTCCGCGCCTCGGCCGTGCATCCTCGTCGGGGGCGGCTACGGGTCCGCGCCGCTCTTCTGGCTGGCCGAAAGCCTTCGGGTCCAAGGCTGTTCGACTCACCTCATCCTGGGCGCGGCGACTGAGCGGCGGCTCTTTGGCGCCCGATCGGGAGCCGATTCGGTGGACGAGATGGTGGTGATGACCGATGACGGGTCGGCGGGCGCGACCGGCCTCGTCACCCAGCCGCTGCCGGAGTTGCTGACCCGCACTCACGCCGAGCTCGTCTACGCCTGCGGGCCGATGGGAATGCTGCGCGCGGCTACCGAGATCGCCGAGGCGCACGGGGCGCAGGCGCAGGTCGCCGTCGAGGAGGCCATGGCCTGCGGGGTCGGCGTCTGTATGACGTGTGTTCTGCCGATCACCGGCGACGACGGCATCACTCGGATGAGCCGGTCCTGCCTCGACGGGCCGGTCTTCACCGGCACGGCCGTGCGGTGGGACGTCATCGCGGACGGGCGGGTCGCCGTGCCCGCCGACTGCCTCGGGGCGCCGGCGGTGACGCCATGACCGAGGATCTGACCACCGTCGACCTGACGACCGATCTGGGCGGCGTGACCTTGCCCAACCCGCTGATGACGGCGTCGGGCTGCGCCGCGAACGGCAAGGAGTTGCACCGCTTCTTCGACATCGCCGAGCTCGGTGCCTTCGTGACCAAGTCCGTCAAGGCCGAACCCCAATCCGGTCGCGGGACGCCGCGGATGGCGGAGACGCCCAGCGGCATGCTCAACTCGATCGGCCTCCAGGGTCCGGGTATCGAGGCCTTCGTGACCACCGACCTGCCCTGGTTGCAATCGGTCGGCGCCCGGGTGATCGTGTCGATCGCCGGCGAGAGCAGCGAGGAGTTCGCGCGCGTCGCCGAGCGGCTCGTGGCCGCGCCGGCCTTCGGCGCGGTCGCGGCGATCGAGGTCAACATCTCCTGCCCCAATGTCGCGCGCCGCGGCTTGGTGTATGCCTGCGATCCCGAGTCGTCGGCCACCGTGCTGCGGCTGGTCCGTGAGGTTGTCCCACGGGGAATTCCGTTGCTGGCCAAGGTGACTCCGGATGTCACCGACATCGTGGGCATCGCCGAAGCAGCACTCGCGGGAGGTGCCGACGGGCTGACGATGATCAACACGCTGCTCGGCATCGCCATCGACATCGACCGGCAGCGCCCGCACCTGTTCGGCACGACCGGTGGCCTGTCCGGCCCGGCCGTCCGGCCGGTCGCGGTCCGGGCCATCTGGCAGACCCATGCCGCCATGCGAGCGGGTCGCATCCCGTCCGCACCGATCGTCGGGGTCGGGGGAGTACGCTCCGGTCGGGACGCCCTGGAGTTGACGCTGGCCGGCGCGAGTGCCATCCAGGTCGGCACGGCCACCTTCAACGACCCGCTCGCCCCGGTGCGGGTCCTCGGCGAACTCGCCGGGCTCGTCGCCGACCGCGGCGCCCGCTATGCCGACCTCGTCGGTGCCGCCCACCCCATCTGACAAAGGAGACCCGATGAGCACCTTCGGCGCGCGCCTGCGCACGGCGATGGACACCTACGGGCCGCTATGCGTCGGCCTCGACCCGCACCCACAGATCCTGACCGACTGGGGGCTGCCGGTCTCGGCCGCGGGCGTTCGGCGGTTCGGCGAAATCTGCGTCGATGCCTTCGCCGGGCAGGTGGCCGTGGTCAAGCCCCAGTCGGCCTTTTTCGAGGAATATGGCAGCGACGGGATCGCTGCGCTCGAGGCCACCCTGGCGGCCTTCCGTGTCGCGGGCACCTTGACGATTCTCGACGTCAAGCGCGGCGACATCGGCTCGACGATGGCCGGGTATGCCCGGGCCTATCTGCGTGACGATGCGCCGCTCGCCGCCGACGCGATCACGGTCAGCCCCTATCTCGGCTTTGGCTCCCTGGGGCCGGCCCTCGATCTGGCCGCCACCACCGGACGCGGCCTCTTCGTGCTCGCCCTGACCTCCAACCCCGAGGGCGCAAGCGTCCAGCACGCCCGTATCGGGGGCGAAAGTGTCGCTGCCGCAATGGTTTCCGGAGCCGCCGCGGCGAACGCCGGGGCAGGGGAGAACGGCATACTCGGCAGTGTCGGCCTGGTCGTCGGGGCGACCGTGGGCAGCGCGCCGCGCGACCTGGGCATCGATCTGGCGGCAGCGAATGCGCCGATTCTGGCGCCCGGTTTCGGAGCTCAGGGCGCCGGCCTCGATGAGGCCCGAGAGGTCTTCGGCGCCGCCTTGCCCAATGTGCTCGCGGCCTCGAGCCGAGAGATTCTGGCCGCCGGTCCGCAGGTGGCTTCCCTTCGGGAGGCGGCACGGCGAACTCTTCACTAGGATGCGCTCACTGGCGCCCGCCAAGGCGCCGGGAGGCCCTCCACCGTCGGGGGGTCTTTCCATGATTGAGAGGAGTATGAGCGTGGCACTCCCCCCGCTCACACCCGAGCAGCGCGCCGCCGCTCTCGAGAAGGCTGCCATCGCCCGTCAGGAGCGGGCCGCGGTCAAGAACCGGTTGAAACACGCCAGCGGGTCGATCGCTTCGGTGATTGACGAAGGCAAGACCAATGACGTCATCGGCAAGATGCGCGTCTCCGCTCTCCTTGAGTCGATGCCGGGCGTCGGCAAGATCCGGGCCGCCGCGATCATGGACGAACTCGGCATCTCGCCGAGCCGTCGGGTGCGCGGGCTCGGCGCCAACCAGGCCGCCGCGCTCCTCGAGCGCTTTCCCGCCAAGTAACCTCGGTTGTATGGCTGCGGGTCGGTTGACAGTTCTCGCCGGCCCGACCGCGGTCGGGAAGGGGAGCGTTTCGGCATACGTCCGGGAGCACTTCCCCAAGGTGTGGCTCTCGGTGTCCGTGACGACACGGCCGCCGAGGCCCACCGAGGTCGACGGCATCCACTATCGGTTCATCGATGACGCGACCTTCGAACGGATGCGTGCCGACGGCGACCTACTCGAATGGGCCGTCGTCCACGGCCGGGCCAAGTACGGCACGCCGCGCGGCCCGGTGATCGAGGCCATCGCCGCCGGGCTCTCCCCGCTGCTGGAAATCGACCTACAGGGCGCGCGACAGGTACGCGAATCGATGCCCGAGGCGCTCTTCGTCTTCCTCGACCCGCCCAGTTGGGACGAACTCGTGCGCCGCCTGATCGGCCGAGGCACCGAGAGTCGGGACGAGCGCGAGGCCAGGCTGGCCACCGCGCGCGTCGAACTTGCGGCAGCGGACGAGTTCGACGTGCGCATCGTCAACGACGATGTCCAGCGCGCCGCCGAGGAACTCGTATCATTGATGGGATAACCCCCGAAACCCTTCGCACATCGAGGCTGCCTACGTGTCTGGAACCCTGCCCAACCCCATCGGCATCACGAGCCCGCCGATCGATGACCTGCTGCTGCACGCCGCCGACAGCAAGTACGCCCTGGTGCTCTACTCCGCCAAGCGTGCGCGTCAGATCAACGCCTACTACTCCCAGCTCCAGGAAGGCCTGCTGGAGTATGTCGGCCCGCTCGTCGAGTCGCAGATGCACGAGAAGCCGCTCTCGATCGCGCTGCGCGAGATCAACGAGAGTCTGCTGACCTCCGAGCCCACCGAGGTCTGAACGCGATCGGGCGAGCAATGAAGGTCGTCCTCGGCGTCTCCGGCGGCATCGCCGCCTACAAGGCCGCACTCTTGCTGCGGCTGTTCACCGAATCCGGTCACGACGTAACGGTCGTGCCTACCAGCGCCGCCCTGGAATTCGTCGGCGCGCCCACGTGGGCCGCCTTGTCGGGCAAGCCGGTGCAGACCGACGTCTGGACCAATGTCAGCGCCGTGCCGCACGTGCGCCTCGGCCAGCAGGCCGATCTGGTCGTCATCGCGCCGGCGACCGCCGACCTGCTCGCGCGGGCGGCCGCCGGCCTGGCCGACGACCTGCTCACCGCGACCCTCCTCACCGCCCGGTGCCCGGTGGTCTTCGCCCCGGCCATGCACACCGAGATGTGGGACCACCCGGCGACCCAGGCCAATGTCGACCTGCTGATCCAGCGCGGCTGCCATGTCATCCCGCCGGCCGCGGGCCGCCTCACCGGCGCCGACACCGGCCCGGGGCGGCTGCCCGAGCCCGAGGACATCTTTGCCGTATGCCGGCGCCTGCTCACCGAGCACCGTGGCCCGGTTCGCGGGGCTGCCGAGCCCTCCCGTGCCGGCGACTACGCCGGCCGCCGGGTGCTGATCACGGCCGGCGGGACGCGCGAGCCCTTGGACCCCGTGCGCTTCCTCGGCAATCGCAGCTCCGGCAAGCAGGGCTACGCCCTGGCCGCACGAGCCGCGGCTCGCGGCGCGTCGGTCCGGCTGATCAGCGCCAATGCCGACCTCAGCGCCGCGCCCGGAGTGGACGTGATCCGCGTCGGATCCGCGCTGGAGATGCAGGAGGCGATCCGCGGGCATACCGACTGGGCGGATGTGATCGTCATGGCAGCGGCAGTGGCCGACTATCGGCCCGCGGTCTATGCCGAGAGCAAGATGAAGAAGACGCACGCCCCCGGGACCGAGAACGACGCGCCCACCATCACCTTGGTGCGTAACCCGGACATCCTTGCGGGGTTGGTCGCCGACCGCGGCGCCGCGACGTCGCCGGTGATCGTCGGCTTCGCCGCCGAGACCGGGGAGCCGGGACGCTCGGTGCACGAACTCGGCCGCGAGAAGCTGGCCCGCAAGGGCTGCGACCTGCTGGTCGTCAACGAGGTCGGGGTGGACGTCACCTTCGGCCGCGACGAGAACACCGTGCACATCCTGCGCCAGGACGGCGGTCCGCCGATCGACGCTGGCCCCGCACGCAAAGAGATCATCGCGGACGCCGTCCTCGATGCCGCCCGCGACCTGCTGGTCTAGCGCCCACGCCGGTTCTGGACAGCCTGCGGGCCGGTGGCGCCGCGAGCATTAGAATCCATGCCGTTCGTGCCTTCGCAGGGTGCACCCCATTCCCGGTTTTGAGGAGTTTTCGCGCGTGTCCGCTCGTCTGTTCACTTCGGAGTCCGTCACCGAAGGCCACCCGGACAAGATCTGCGACCAGATCTCCGACACCATCCTCGACGCCATGCTCGAGCAGGACCCGGGCAGCCGGGTCGCCGTCGAGACGATGGTCACTACCGGACTGGTGCACGTCGCGGGTGAAGTCACCACCGAGGCCTACGTCGAGATTCCGCGCCTGGTGCGCGAGCGTGTCCGTCAGATCGGCTACGACAGCTCCACCAAGGGCTTCGACGGCGGCTCCTGTGGCGTCTCGATCTCGATCGGGCAGCAGAGCCCCGATATCGCCCAGGGCGTGGACTCGGCCTACGAGGCGCGGACCGGGACCATCGACGCGCTGGACAAGCAGGGCGCCGGCGACCAGGGCCTGATGTTCGGGTATGCCTGCCAGGACACCGCCGAGTTGATGCCCCTGCCGATCTATCTTGCGCACCGGCTCGCCGAGCGCCTGACCGCGGTCCGCAAGGACAGCACGGTCGCCTACCTGCGCCCCGACGGCAAGACCCAGGTGACCATCGAATACGACGGTGACAAGGCCGTGCGGCTGGACACCGTGGTCGTCTCGACGCAGCATGCGGACGGGATCTCCCTGGACGACCTGCTGGCGCCGGACATCGAGCAGCAGGTCATCGCGCCCGTGCTCGCCGAACTCGCCGAGGCCGGCAACACCTTGGACATCAGCGGCTACCGGACCCTGATCAACCCCACCGGCAAGTTCGTCATCGGTGGCCCGATGGGCGACGCGGGCCTGACCGGTCGCAAGATCATCGTCGACACCTACGGCGGCATGGCACGGCACGGTGGCGGCGCCTTCTCGGGCAAGGACCCCTCGAAGGTCGACCGCTCCGCTGCGTATGCCATGCGTTGGGTCGCCAAGAATGTCGTCGCTGCCGGCCTGGCCGGCCGCTGCGAGGTCCAGGTGGCGTATGCCATCGGCAAGGCCCAGCCGGTCGGCCTCTATGTCGAGACCTTCGGCACCGAGACCGCGCCGATCGACGCGATCCGGAATGCCATCACCACGGTCTTCGACCTGCGGCCCGCGGCCATCGTCCACGATCTCGACCTGCTGCGGCCGATCTATGTGCCGACCGCGGCCTATGGGCACTTCGGCCGCACGAGCGCCGAGGGCGTCGAGAACGCCTTCACCTGGGAGCGCACCGACCGCGTCGAGGAACTGCGCCGCGCGCTCGCAGGCTGACCCGCTCGGGTCCGGCCGTCGCTGTCGGAGCGCGCGGGTAGCGTTCGACGCATGACGGTGACGGACGCGACCGCCTCGGGTGCCCAGGCACCCGAGGTCTCGCTGCCGGTTGCCCTCGTGGTGGTGGACACCGGTCTTCCACACCTGGATCGCCCTTTCGAGTATGCCGTTCCGCAGGCCCTGAGCGACGCGGCCCAGCCGGGCGTGCGCGTCAAGGTGCGCTTTGCCGGGCAGGACCTGCCGGGCTATGTCGTCGAGCGGCGGGCTCGGGCGGAGCACACCGGCCGGCTGGCACCGATCCGCAGTGTGGTTTCCGAGGAGCAGGTGCTCCGTCCGGCCATCCTGCGGCTCGCCGAGGAACTCGCCGAGGCGTATGCCGCCACCGTTGGCGACGTGCTCCGGCTCGCCATCCCGCCTAGGCACGCCCGCGCCGAGCGTGCCCTACCGATGGCGGCCCCCGACGGGGCGGACTTCACCCTCTCGACGGACCCAGCCGCGTGGTCGGCCTACCCGGCAGGTCAGGCCCTGCTCCGGCGGCTGATCGAGGGGGATGCGCCCGCCGCGGCCTGGTGCGCGGCGCCGGGTGCCGTCGGGCCGGAAGAGGACTGGCCGGCGGCGATTGCCGAAGCCGTGGGGCTGACCCTGCTCGGTGGCCGCGGGAGCCTCGTCGTCGTGCCCGATCACCGCGACGTCGAGCGAGTCGACGCGGCGCTGGTGCGGGTGCTGGGTCCCGGTCAGCACGTGCGGCTGACCGCCGATCAAGGCCCACAGGCGCGCTACACCTCGTGGCTGCGGGTGCTTCGCGGGCACGTGCCGGTGGCGATCGGGACCCGCGCGGCGGCATACGCACCCGTTGACCGGCTCGGGCTGATCGTCGTCTGGGACGACGGGGATGACCTGCACGAGGAGCCACGCGCACCCTATGTGCACAGCGCCGACGTCGCGCGGCGGCGGGCGGCGATCGAAGGTGCCGCGCTGATCCTGGGTGGGTTCGGCCGCAGCGTCCGCAGCCAGGCGCTCGTAGAGTCAGGCGCGGTGCGCTCGGTCACCGTCACCCGGGCGTATGCCCGTGACCACGCGCCCGCTGCCACGGTGGCCGGCGAGAGTGACACCGAGCAGGAGCGCGACGCGGGCGCCCGGTCGGCCCGCCTCCCCACACCGGCGTGGCGGGCGGCAAAGGAGGCGCTGGCCAGTGGGCCGGTGTTGATCCAGGTGCCGCGGCGGGGCTATGTGCCGTCGCTGGCCTGTCGCACGTGCCGGGCGCGGGCGCGCTGTCCCAACTGCCAGGGTCCGCTGAAACTCGATGCCGCGCAGGCGTTTCCGTCGTGCGGCTGGTGCTCGCGACAAGCGCCGGGTTGGGTTTGCCCGGTGTGCGAGGGCACCCAGGTGCGCTCCCTGGTGATCGGCGCTCGGCGCACGGCGGAAGAATTGGGGCGCGCCTTCCCCGGGTTCGCCGTGCTGACCTCGGGGGCCGGCACAGTGCTCAGCCGGGTGCCCGGGCGGCCGGCGCTGGTGATCGCCACGCCCGGCGCCGAGCCGGTCGCTGACGGTGGCTATGCCGCGGCGCTGCTGTTGGACGCCTGGGCGCTGCTCGACCGGCCCTCGCTGGATGCCCAGCCCGAGACCTTGAGACGCTGGCTCGCCGCGGCCGCACTGGTGCGTGGCCGATCCCTCGGTGGTGTCGTCGTGGTGTGTGGTGCACCGCCGGACGGGGCCGCGCCGGCGGTGGATGCCTTGATCCGGTGGGATCCGGTTTGGTTGGCGCGGAACGAGTTGACGGCCCGGGCGGAGCTCGGCCTGCCGCCCGTGGCGGTCTTCGCCGAGGCAACCGGGGATCGCAAGACGCTGGCCGAGATCGCTCAGCGGGCCGGGATAGCTTCTGGGGCAACGGCATTCGGGCCGCTGGCGCTCCCCAGTGGGGACAGCCACCGGTTGTTGCTGCGCACGACGACCGAGGCCGCGCCCGGGCTGAGTGGCGAGTTGCGCGCCATCCGGGCCGAACGCAGCGCCCGCAAGGTGGCCGAGCCGCTCCGGATCCGGATGCACGTCGACGACCCGGATTGATCCGGGCCGGCCGCAGAGCTCAGGCGAACCACGGGCAGACCAGGTCACGGGTCTGCAGCAGCCGGCGACGCTCGCGGTGCTCCGGTCGTAACAAGGGCGCGATGGGCTCGTCGGCATCGCCCGCGAGGCGCTCGCTGCCGCTGAGGTCGACGACCACGTCGTAGACCCCGCCCTCGGCTGGCTGGGTCTGGGTAGGCCCGAGCCGGCGCAGCATAGCCAGTGACGCGGGATTGTCGATGAGGACCTCGGTGACGATCCGGGTCACGCCGACAGGCCGCCGCGCGATCAATTCGCGCAGCAACAGGCTCGCGCAGCCCAGGTCTTGCCAGTCGTCCTTGACGGTGACGGCCAGGTCGGCGCTCTCGGGCTGATCGGCATACCGCACGATCCGGGCGATGGCGACGGGCACGAGATCGTGGTCGACGTCCACGGCGAGGACGAGCGCGACGTGATCAATGCCGTCGACGTCGTCGACCAGGTGCCGCAGCATCTCCTCGGTCAGGTGCACAACGGGTCGCAGAAAGCGCCGGCGCACCGAGTCCGGTGAGAGTTCCTCGAACTCGGCCGCAAGTTGCTCGCGATCGGTGGGCAACAACGGGAAGATCCACGCCGGCGTCCCGTCCCGCAGTTCGCAGGGCGCCTTGTCAGCCACGCACGCCGCCGCAGAGGTGACGAAGCGGGCTAGGCGTGGGTGCAGGCATACGGCCAGCGTAGGCAGCGTAGGCACCGGTTCCGGAAACCCGGCGAGGTGATCCGCGTGACGTCCGGGCTGCACTACTCGTTCGCGTCGGGCGGCTTCGTACACTGGCGCGATGCCCGTCCATCCCATCCGCCTCTTCGGCGATCCCGTGCTCCGCACCCGCGCCGACGAGGTCGTCGACTTCGACAAGGAGTTGCGCACGCTGGTGGCGGACCTGACCGAGACCATGCTGGAGGCTCCCGGAGCCGGGTTGGCTGCCCCGCAGATCGGCGTAAGCCTGCGGGTCTTCACCTATCACGTCGACGGTGAGCTCGGGCATCTGATCAACCCGGACCTGCGGCTCGGCACGGATGAGCAGTTCGGGCCCGAAGGGTGCCTGTCCTTCCCCGAGTTGCGCTTCGACACCCGGCGGGCCCTGGATGTCGTCGCCCGCGGCTGGAATATGCACGGCGAGCCCGTCGAGATCGTCGGGACCGAGTTGCTTTCCCGCGCTATCCAGCACGAAACCGACCACCTTGACGGCATCCTCTTCATCGACCGGCTGGACCCGGCCACGCGCCGCGAAGCCATGCGCATTATCCGAGCCGCCGACTGGACCGGAGATCAGCAGCCGGTGGTGAAGGTCTCGCCGCACAGCACCTTCGGGCTGGGGATGTGAGCGCGGTGCGCCTGATCTTCGCCGGTACCCCCGAGGTCGCGGTGCCCGCGTTGGCGGCGATCGCCGCTTCCGAGCACGAGGTGGTCGCCGTCATCACCAGGCCGGATGCCCGCGCTGGGCGCGGCCGGGTGCTCGCCCCGTCCCCGGTCAAGGTGCGAGCCCAGGAGTTGGGCCTGGACGTATGGACGCCCGCCTCCGCCCGCGACCCCGAGTTCCTGGAGCGGCTGGCGGCTGCCGCGCCGGACATCGCTCCGGTGGTGGCATATGGCAACCTCATCCCGCCGGCGGCGTTGGCCGTTCCGCTGCACGGGTGGGTCAACCTGCACTTCTCGTTGCTGCCCGCGTGGCGGGGCGCGGCCCCCGTTCAGCACGCGATCATCGCCGGCGACGAGATCACCGGAGCAAGCACCTTCCGCCTGGAGGCGGGAATGGACACCGGTCCGGTCTATGGGACCTTGACCGAAGAGATTCGGCCCGACGACACCTCCGGGGCGCTGCTGGCCCGGCTCGCCAGCGCCGGCGCGGGCCTGCTGCTGGCCACCCTGGACGGGATAGCTGCCGGTGCGCTGGAACCGGTGCCGCAGCCCGGCGAGGGGATCACCCTGGCCCCCAAGATCGAGGTGGCCGACGCCGAAGTGCACTGGGAACGGCCGGCGTTTGCGACCGACCGACTGATCCGCGGCTGCACCCCCGCGCCCGGTGCGTGGACCACCTTCCGGGGTGAACGGCTGAAGCTGTTGCCGCTCGTGCCGGGCGAGACTCCGCGCGGTGAACAGACGGCATCCGGGCCCCTGAAGCCGGGGGAGCTGCGCGTGAGCAAGGCGCGCGTCGAGGTCGGCACGGCGACGTCGCCGGTGGTGCTCGGCGAGGTGCAACCGCTCGGCAAGAAGCCGATGGCGGCCGCGGACTGGGCCCGCGGGGTGCGCATCGGGGACGGCGAGCGCCTGGGTTGACGCGTCGCCTCAGCGGGTCGCGTTCACCGCGGCATTGGCCTCCAGCGCAGGGCATTTCTGGCCCTTGGCCGGAGCGAGCACCTCGAAGTGCCAGTACTCATTGGCATAGCGGCGGCACAACCCGAATTGCACGCCATTCTTCTGCAGCCACGACGCGGCGGCATAGGGACCCACGTCGACCGCCTTGCCCTCGACATGCGCCGAATCTCCAGGCGGGAGAACCCATTTGCTCGCCTCGGCGGCAGAGCCGTACTTCTTGATCGCCGCGTCGTAGAGCCGTTGCTGGGTCGCGGCCGTGCGGTAGCCGGAAACGATATTGATCGTCACGCCCTCCTTGGCCGCGGCGTCGCGGGCCCGGGTGATGGCGCGGGTCAGTTGGGCATCGAGACCCTCGGTGCCGACGTCATTGCCCGTCGGTGCGTGATCGAGCAGTTCGGCGTCGGCCCCGGTGGGGGCCACGTCGGCGGGAGCGGAGGCAGCAGTATTCTCGCCGGCCGCCGGTGCCTGGGTGTGCTCGTGGTAGCCATTGATCACGGTCGCGCCGATCGCGGTC
The DNA here is from genome assembly GCF_039531165.1 of Nostocoides vanveenii. Classification (NCBI taxonomy): domain Bacteria; kingdom Bacillati; phylum Actinomycetota; class Actinomycetes; order Micrococcales; family Intrasporangiaceae; genus Nostocoides; species Nostocoides vanveenii. Next base: position 139,066 of record NZ_BAAAPN010000045.1, read on the forward strand.
ATCACGCCTAGGGGGATGGCGATGATCGCCGTCGTCGCCATGGCCCGGCGCCGCTCCCGGTTGCGCCGAGGTCGACCGTGGGTCCCGCCGGCCCCGCGGTCGTGGGAGCCGCCGGGCGTGCGCCGTTGTTGGTCGCGTTCCTGCGACTCGCGCAGCCTTAGCGGCTCGCTCGTGGTCGTCATGGCCCCTCCATCGTCGGCCGTCAGTCTGGCCGTCGCGACCACTGTATACCGAGTATGTAGGCGGAGTGTCGCCCGACACGCTGGTGCCGTCCTGCACTGCGCGGGCCGCGTACGGTCCCACGATCTGCGTGCCCAGGCCGGCCATGCGTGCCTGGGCCGGCGGTTTGGACCGCCGACCACTGCTCGACATGGCGACGGCGGCGCAGCCCGTCGACCTTTGCGCGGGCCTGGCCGTCGACCTCCGGCCCAGACGTAGGGTTGCGCCGTGCCCAGCAGCGACCGACCCCGCCGTCCGGACGACCGGTCGACCCACCGCGCACCGAAGGCTCGGTCCGCGCAGCGGCCGGCCGAGCGCGGGCGGACGGCGGATCCCGCCCGGTTGGCGGCCTACACCGTCCTGCGCGCCGTTGCCGGCGGTGGGTATGCCAACCTCGAACTCCCCGCGGAGTTGCGCCGGCGGCGCCTGCGCGGGCGAGACGCGGCCTTCGCGACCGAGTTGACCTATGGCACGACCCGGCTGCACGGGATCTACGACCGGATCATCGCCATCGCTGCCGATCGGCCGGTGGAGCGGATTGACGGGGGCGTGCTCGACTCCCTGCGCCTCGGCATCCACCAGGTCCTCGCGATGCGCGTGCCCCCGCACGCCGCCGCCGACGAGAGCGTCGCCCTGGCCCGTCAGGTCAACGGCGCCGGCGCGGCCGGACTCGTCAACGCCGTCATGCGCCGGGTCACCGAGGCGGACCTCGACACCTGGCTGACACGGATCGTGCCATCGAATGCCGAGCCGCTGGACCGCCTGGCGATCACCACCTCCCATCCCGAGTGGATCGTCCGCGCACTGCGGCAGGCACTGCTCGGTCATGGCAGCGCCACCGCGGACAACGTCGAGGAGGGGCTCGCCGCCCTGCTCGCGGCCGACAACCGGCCCGCCGAAGTCACCATTGCCGCGCGCCCGGGACTGGTCGAGCCCGCCGAGCTCGTGGCGGCCGGCGCGCTAGCGCATCCGGTAGTGGCCACGGCCTGGCAACTGACCGGCGGCGACCCTGGCGGGATCGCGGCCGTGCGCGATGGCCGGGCAGCCGTCCAGGATGCCGGGTCGCAGGTCGTCGCACTCGCCCTCGCGGCCGCACCAGTGCTGGCGGGGCCGGCCGGCGGACCGGTAACGCGGGTGCGCTGGCTCGACATGTGCGCTGGTCCCGGCGGCAAGGCCGGGCTGCTCGCCGCGTTGGCGCGAGCCGACGGAGCGGACCTGGTCGCCAACGAAATCGCGCCGCACCGCGCCGATCTGGTCCGCCAGACCTTGCGGCCGCTCATGGAGTCCGCTCCGGCCGACGGCCCGCAGGTCACCGTGCGGGTCGGGGACGGGCGCGAGATCGGCGCAGACGACCCCGCGGCATACGTGCGGGTGCTGGTGGATGCGCCGTGCACTGGGCTGGGGGCGCTGCGGCGGCGGCCGGAGGCGCGCTGGCGGCGCTCACCGAGCGATCTGGCGACGCTGGGTGGGCTGCAACGCCAACTGCTCATCAGCGCGCTGGACGCTGTTGCCCCGGGGGGCGTGGTCGCCTATGCCACGTGCAGTCCGCATCTGGCGGAGACGAGCTTTGTCGTCAGCGACGTGCTCAAGAAGCGACCGGACATCGAGCAACTCGATGCCCGCTCGATCGTCGAGGAGGTGGCGCCCGAATGGGCCGGCACCCTCGGGCAGGGGCCGGGCGTCCAGCTCTGGCCGCACCGCCACGATACGGACGGAATGTTCCTCGCTTTGCTGCGCAAGCACCCCACTGCTTGACTTGACCGCAACGAGGGCGCCGTCCCCGCGGAAACGAGAGCGTCCGCGGGTCCGGCGCCCTCGCTAGGCTTGTGGCCGTGTTGATCTCGCCGAGCATCCTGTCCGCCGACTTCGCCAACCTGCAGGCCGAACTCGCGCGGATCGCCACCGCGGACTGGGCGCATGTCGATGTCATGGACGGACACTTCGTCCCCAACCTGACGCTGGGGCTGCCGGTCGTCGAGCGCCTGGTCCAGGTCAGCCCGGTCCCCATCGACGCTCACCTGATGATCGAGGATCCGGACCGCTGGGCGCCGGTCTATGCTGAACTGGGCGCCAAGTCGGTCACCTTCCACATCGAGGCGGCGCGCGATCCGCGGATGCTCGCTCGCACGCTGCGGGCCGAGGGTGCGCGCGCGTCGATGGCATTGAAGCCGGCGACGCAGTGGGCGCCCTACGAGGAGTTGCTGCCCGACCTTGACATGGTGCTGGTGATGACGGTCGAGCCGGGCTTCGGCGGGCAGAGTTTCATGGCCGATCAATTGCCGAAGGTGCGCGCCGTTCGCGATTCGGTGCGCCGCCATGGCGGCGAGGTGTGGATCCAGGTCGACGGGGGAGTCTCGGCGGCGACGATCGAGCAGTGCGCGGAGGCTGGTGCAGATGTCTTCGTGGCCGGGACCGCGGTCTATAACGCCGATGACGCGGCGGCAAATATCGAGCGGCTCCGTGTGTTGGCCGCCGAGCACGCCCACTGAGCCATTCCCGTATGCCCGCTCACGCGCCCCCGGCTGGTCACTCACCCGGGCACGTCGAAAAGCCCTCTCTCCGAGCGGAAGTCGGGGATACGGCATACGTCTCGTCGACGCGACTGACGGGCGGACTGGACGAGGGTGAGGTGCTGCGCGGCGTCGATTTCGACGACTGCACATTCGCGGGGAATGTGCTCGTGGGTGCGCAGCTGGTGGGCTGCACCTTCACGAAATGCACCTTCACCGGGGTGGACCTGAGCCGCGCGGATATGACCGACTCGCGGTTCGCGGAGTGTGCGTTCAACGAGAGCCGGTTGCTGGGGGTGAACTTCGCGATCGGGCATACGGGCACGTTGAGCGCGCCATTCCGGTTCGAGCGGTGCCGGCTCGACTACGCGTCTTTCCGGGGGCTGGATGTCACGGGCTCGGTGTGGCGCGATTGCTCTTTCGGGCGCCGGGGCTCGACGCCCCGGTTCGCTGCCACCCCGCCACCAGCGCCATCCTCGACGGCGCCATCGCCAAAGGATTCACCCGCGCCACGACCCGCACCGTCACCGGCAACGACAGCTACCCGCGCTACCGGATCCCCGAACCCATGGCCTGGCTCGTCCGGTTCCGCGACCGGCAATGCCGCTTCCCCGGCTGCGCGATCAGTTCCCGGTTCTGCGACCTCGACCACGTCATCCCCTGGCCCGACGGGCCCACCAGTCCAGCGAACCTGATAGCCCTGTGCCGGCGACACCACCGGCTCAAGCAGTCACCCGGCTGGACGGTCGCGATCCATCCCGACCTGACCGTGACCTGGACCGACCCGGTCGGCCGCCCACACCAGCTATCCGAGCGACCACCTCGGCCTCACCGACGACTGGAAGTCCCTGCCCGACAACGCCGTTGCCGCGCCAGGTCGCGACGCGACCATACGCACCCCGGCCGCGTCGAACGAGGGCGAGATCAGCCCACTCGAAGCACACCTCACCCGACTGCTTGCCGCCTGAGCGGCGGCAAGAACCGGCCGGATTGGATCTCGCCACGGGCCGGCCGTTCGCCGGTCTAGGCCGAGGGTTCGGCGACGCGGCCGATGAAGAGCGGAGTGGCGGATTCCACCTCGTGGATCACGAAGAGGAAGGGCCGGTCGAAGGTCAGCGCCTTCGGCTCCGCCGGCGCTCCGGCGGCGTCCATGATCACGGCCGTGGCGGCTGCGGCTTCGGCACCGTTCTCGTCGACCGCGATGAAGGCCTCATGGATGACCGCGGAAATGTAGAGCCGCTCCTGGGTAGTCATCGCCGAGAAGTCCGCCTTGTCCGCGTCGAAGGCCAACGGCATACCCATCGCGGGCAGGATCGCCGTGAGCGGTGACGGGGTCCGGAAGTTCCATTTCGGCAGCGTGAGTTGAACGGCCGGCTGGTCGGTGGCAGTCAGTGCAGACCTGAGCTTGTCCGCGGTCAGCCACGCGCGCTGCGCGGAAACGCCCGGGTCCTCGGTGCGCACCAACGTCATCGCCAACTCCCGGCCGGCGAAATGCAGGGTCACCGACTCCCAACCGCTGCCGTGGGCATAGGGAGCGGAGAAACCGTTGTGCATCATCGGCACCTGCCGAGCATCACCCTTATCGCCGGTGAAGGGTCCGAGCGCCGTCAGCGCTGGCGTGAAGGGCACATGCCATGGCGCCTTGAAATAGACCGCGTTCACCAGGACCAGCCGGGTTGCGGGGGAGAGCACGCCGTGGGGGATGAGTTCCGGGATCTTCGCGTGCGTCTGCTCGCTGGTCCACCCATTGATCTCGGTCCTCGCGGCCTCGGCATCGGCCTTGTAGTCCACGGTGTGCAAGCCCGCACCGAACCACTTCGCCACGGCATCGAGGAAGGGCTTCTGAAACTCCGAACCACGTTGCGGCCATAGCGAGTTCGCGCTGTCCAGGGCGATCTCGTATGACGTGCCCGTCGCATCGGTCCGTTTGCCGGCCCTGCTCTCGGCCAGTCGGACGACGGCGGCCAAGCCGGCGTCGAGGCCCTCGACACTGTCGAAGTCCAGAGTGTTGAGCATCTCCTGCTGCGTCGCACCCACCGCCCCGTTGGCCGTCATACCAAGAGCAAGCGCGACCGAGAAGGGCGAGCACACCAGGTTCCCGGTCTTGTCGGTCAGCAATCTGGACGTCAACGCGGCGGTAAAGGCGCGGACCGCCTCGGCCCCCTTTGCCGCCGACCCAGCCGGCGGCTGAGCCAGGGCAACCTCGGCCTTGACGACGCTACCCCCGGAGATTGCGCCCTTGGTGGCCCCTGCGGTCTTGAGCACGGTGGCACCGTCCGAGCCGCAGGCGGTGGCGGCAAAGCCGGTAAGGCTGCCGATTATCAACGTACGCAACAGGATGCGACGATCGGGCCGCACCGGCATACGGGCGGCGGTGTCGGTTGCGGGCAATGCGTGCTGGTTTGTCATTCCGTTATGACGGCAGTTCGTCGCGGCCAGTTCCGCGCGAGCTAGGCGTGGGCGAGAATCCGCATCGTATGCCCGGGCGCTCTCCCGTCGAGGGCTTCGACGCTCACCGGCAGGCCAGTCGCCCGGTCGAGGCCGACCAGCCATTGCGTGGAGTACGCATAGCCCGGGTCCTCGTCGCGCGCTCGGAGCTCGCCGCCATAATCCTGCCGCTCGGCGATCTCGCCATAGAGCAGGGCGCAACACGAGCACCGCGGCTCGTATGCCGTGGTGGGCCGCAATCGCGCCCACCACGTCTCGCGGCCATACCGTTCGGTCGTCGCCACTTCCTCAACGTCGGCGCCGGGCACGGTGACAAGACGGCCAGGGCCGTCGGGATCGGCCGGGTCGTCGGGCACCCACTCGTGGCCGTCGGCGAGTTCGTAGGGGTCGAGCATCGCCAGCCAGTAGTAGTTGTGGAAGTAGAGGCCGTGGTCGTCGCCGTCGGTGCCGCTGGTGCGAGTGAGGACCAGGCCATCGGGGCGAAGGGTTGCCGGCCGGTCCGGTGGCTGGGGGCCGAAGTCGTGTCCCGCTGGTCGCGCGCGATCCGCGAGGTTTTCGCCAGGTCGCTCGACACGGGTCACTCGAACGTCGGACGGCCGTCGCAGCCGCGCATGCAGTGCCGGCCCACTCTTCTTCGGCCAGTGGAGGGTCGGCCAGTCGAGCTCGAACTCGACGGACTGCCACAGCCACGGTGCCGACCGCGCGAGGGCGCGCCAGTCGTCGGCGGTGGGGATCGTCATACGGACAGCAGATCACGGGGTCGCCTGCGGCGCAGCCTGTTTTGTGCCGCCAGCCAGCCCAGAAGACCCAGTGTTCCGCCGAGGAGGGGCAGCACGGTGCGCGGGTGCCACGAGATCCAGGTGTCCTGTACCCCATAGAAGGCCGTATGCCGTTCGCCCGCCAGCGCGTCATCCGCCCAGTCCACGCAGGTCAGGTCGAGTGCGGGGTTGGCGACGACCACCGGATCGCCGGCGACGCCCGCCAGCGTTGTCGACGTGGCGAGTGTCCGGTCGCTCTTCCACGGGACGAGCAGGCGGTTTTGCTGCCAGGCCAGGGGGCAATTGTCGTCCGCTTGCACGGGGATCTCGGGGATGTGCGAGTCCGCTGTCGGCGCGTTCACGTCCGGAATCAGTGCTCCGTTCGCCACGTCGAAAATGCGTACGTCCGTGGGATTGCCGGGCGCAGTGGGCGCGGACCGGAGAGCGAGCCGCGTGCCGTCCGGGGACAGCGATGCGCTGCCGATGACGAACTCGGGTCCAGGGCGCGTGCCGGTCGACTCCAGCGTCACGCCGGTGTCCTGCCAGCCGCCCCCGAGCCAGGTGGGATCGTAGATCTGCAGGGCGTAGTTCCGTCGATCCGAGAGGTACCCGACACCCAAGAGGCGCTGCCTTACGAACCCGACGAGGGTGACATTTCCGCGCGGAATGCCAAAGCTATGACCGTCGGTGTCCACGACCACGCCCGCAAGCGCCATAGCAAAACCGTCCCGAGGCTCCCCGGTCAACGGGAGGTAGACCCACCGCGAGTCCGGGCTCCACACCATCTGGGTCTCGAGGTCCGGTCGCTGGGTAGCGGGATGGCCGAGGTCGACGGGACGGCCCGTCGCCAGATCGAGAAGCTGATAGGACTCACCGTCGGTATCCGCCGCAAAGCGGCCGTTCGGCGACACGCGCACCGCCCGGGCCGTGTCGCCGATTCCCGCGAGCCACTGCATCCGGCCGCTGGGGAGCACCGCATACGTGCCGGTCCGGTTCGGCTCGCCGCCAGCTGAGGTCGGGACCGGTGCCCAGGCAATCCCCGACACCGGTCCGGGTGCCGCGTTGCCATCGTCGATGCCGGTAATCCGCTCGGGGTAGCCGAGAGCGCGGGCGTCGGTGTGCTCGATCGAGGTCGCGGGCGGCGCCGGGCCGCGCTCGTATGCCGTGAGCCGGGCCACGCCGCCGCCCACCGCGGCTATCGCGGCCACGGATGCCGCCGTGACCGTCAGCCGGCGCCGGGTTCGGCGACGCCGCCCCTGCGACCACAGGTCGCCCGGCGGCTCGGACGGGGTCGCGCTCAGAGCCGAATCAGCCTGGTGCACAAGCAGATCGCGCAGGTCGACAGTCATCAAGGACCTCCCGGGAAGGGCTTGGTCTCGGTCGTGGTGCGTCCGGCCGGGACGCCGAAATCGCTGGGTGTGAGCAGCGTGCGCAAGCGGGCCAGGGCGTCACGGGATTGCGACTTCACCGTCCCCACCGAGACCCCGAGCAGGCGGGCAGTCTCGACCTCGGTGAGGTCATCGACATAGCGCAGCACGACATACGCTCGTTGGCGGGTCGTCAGCTGCGCGAGCGCGGCGCCGACATCGACGCGGTCACTCACATCGATCGGCCCGGCCGGCGGAATCGATTGCGCCAGAACCACATCGGGCATCGGCCGTGGCTCCCGACCCCGCCGCCGCCAGCCGTCGATGGACCCGGTGACCAGGGCGCGCTTCACATACGCCTCGGGTGGCCCGCCGCGGATGATCGCCTCCCACCGCGAGGCCACCTTGACCAGGGTGTCCTGGAGCAGGTCGTCGGCAAGATGCGGATCGGCGGTCAGCAGATACGCCGTGCGCAGCAGCACCGGCCACCGGGCCCGCACGAAGGCCTCGAAATCCGCCTGCCCGTCCACACCCACCCTTTCTGAGAAAGCCCACTCACACCTAACACGCTCGACCCAGCCCCCGCGGAGGGGGTGTACCGATGGGCGGGAGGCAACGGCATACGGCAATCTCGCGTGGCGGACGCCACGCACACCTGACGCGAGCGAGCGGCGGGGGCGAGGCATACTGGGGGCACGTGCTCCGGGGTCGGTGTAATTCCGAACCGGTGGTGACAGTCCACGACCCGTACACAGCCAGTGTGCGGTTGATCCGGTGAAACTCCGGGACCGACGGTGAAAGTCCGGATGGGAGGCAGCACGTACCGACGGCCGTATGCCGTCCGCGCCCCTGCGCGGAACGCTCGTCCGCCCGAGGTGCACGTCCCCCGGAGTTCGTCCGAAGTGACACAACGACTCAAAGGACGAACACCAGATGTCATCACTACTCATGGCCGCAGCGGCCGATGAGAATGTCTTTCAGCGGCTCATCAACGCCGCGATGCCGATCGGGAAATATCAACTCCACTGGCTCGAACTGATCGGCGTCCTCATCGGCGTCGTCTCGGCGTGGTTCGGCATGAAGCGGCGGGTGTGGGCCTGGCCCGTCGGTATCACCGCCAACATCATGCTCTTCTTCGTCTATATCGGCGCGACTCTCGGTGCGGGAGAGCGGATTCCGCTTTTCGGCCAGGCCGGGCGACAGATCTTCTTCATCGTCACGAGCATCTATGGCTGGTGGCGTTGGTCGCAGCTGCAGAAGCGCGCGGGTGGCGGCGATGCGCCGGCGATCACACCGCGGTGGATGACCACGCGCGAGCGCGCCATCGTTATCGCCGGCTGGTTGCTCGGGACCGTCGTCGTTCACCAGGTCTTCGTCGCCCTGTGGAACGCCGCCCCGAACCCCTACTGGCAACCGCAGTGGTGGTACTACTGGTGCGACGCCTGGATCTTCGTCGGGTCCTTCGTCGCCACCTATGCGATGGCGCGGGGCTGGAACGAGTTCTGGCTCGCGTGGATCGGCGTCGACCTGGTCGGTGTGCCGCTCGGCTTCGCGACCGACTACGTCCCGACGGCCGTCATGTACACCTTTTACGGCCTCTTCGTCCTCTACGGCTTCAGCCAGTGGGTCAAGGCGACCAATGAGGCCAAGCGGGTGCCCGCCCCGGACGTGCTGGCGGACGCGGCCGCCCGCTGACGCCGCGCAGGCCTACCCTGGCGCGCGTGAAGACCTTCGACGCGCTGTATGCCGAGCTGGCCGAGCGGGCACGCACCCGCCCGGCCGGCTCGGGGACCGTCCGCGCCCTGGACGCGGGCGTGCATACGATCGGCAAGAAGATCGTCGAGGAGGCCGCCGAGGTGTGGATGGCCGCCGAATACGAGGGCCGCGAGAAGACGGCGGAGGAGATCAGTCAGCTCCTCTATCACCTGCAGGTGCTCATGCTCGCCTGCGAGTTGACGCCGGAGGATGTCTACCGGCATCTGTGAGCGGCAGCGTCGCTGGCTGAGCACCGGGCTCGGGGCGTTGGCGACCTCGCATACCCTGGCCGGGTGCTGCGTCTTGCCGTCCCCAACAAGGGCTCGCTCTCGGATTCCGCGATCGCGATGCTCAAGGAAGCGGGCTACCGGACCCGCCGCGATCCCAAGGAATTGGTGGTCACCGACGCCGACAACAGCGTCGAATTCTTCTATCTGCGCCCGCGCGACATCGCCGTCTATGTCGGATCGGGGACGGTGGACGCCGGCATCACCGGCCGCGACCTGCTCCTGGACGCCGGCTCGGGCGCCGAGGAGGTGATGGCGCTCGGCTTCGGCGCGTCAACCTTCCGGTATGCCGCCCGCCCCGGTGAGATCGCCGACGTCGCCGCGATCTCCAGTCGCCGCGTGGCGACGTCCTATCCGGGGCTGGTCGCCAAGCATCTCGCGCAGGCCGGCGTGCAGGCGGACGTCGTCCGGTTGGACGGCGCCGTCGAGACGGCCATCACGCTGGGTGTCGCCGATGTCATCGCGGATGTGGTGGAGACCGGGACCACGCTGCGGGCGCAGGGCCTCGAGCCCTTCGGCGAGCCGATCCTGCGCAGCGAGGCGGTCTTCATCCGCCGGCCCGGGACCAGCCAGGGTGGTGCGGTGGAGGTCGTGCGGCGGCGCCTCGTCGGCGTCGTGACCGCGCGGCACTATGTGATGTTGGACTACGACTGCCCGGCCGAGTTGGTTCAGGAGGCCTGCCGGGTGACGCCGGGGCTGGAGTCGCCGACCGTCTCGCCGATGCAAAACCCAGCGTGGCTGGCGGTGCGAGCGATGGTGCCCCGCGCGCAGACCAACCGGGTCATGGATGCGCTCTACGATCTCGGAGCCCGGGCCATCCTTGTCACCGAGATCTCGGCATGCCGGCTCTGAGTGAGCCTTTCGTGCCGGGCCGCGGCCGGCGGGTCGCGCTCGCCGCGGCCGGGATCTCCGTGGGCCTCTTCGGCGTCGTCGCCTGGCTGTTGCCCGGGCCCGATGAGGGTGGCGACTGGCGCCTCGGCGACCGGCTGATGATGTGGGGGCTGGGCCTGGCGATTGCTGCCTTGATGGCCCGGTATGCCCGCATCGGTGCCTGGCCGTTCGCGTCCGGGCTGCGCGTGCGCAATCTGCTGCTGACCCGGGAGATCCCGTGGGCCGAGATCGAGGACGTCCGCTTCGGCGGCGGCGAACCCTGGGTGCAACTTGAGTTGATCGACGGCGAAACGCTTGCGGTCATGGCCATCCAGCGGGCCGACGGGCCGCGCGGCCAAGGCGAGGCCGAGCGGCTCGCCGCGCTGGTCGCCGAACGTCAACGCCCGGCTGACTAGGGTGCTTGGCTGCGGGTCCGCGTGGTGTTAGTTTCATGGGCGGCCCGAGCAGGGGATGCCCGGGCCTGGCGCTGATCGGACGCCGCCCCTCGATGAAGAAGGAATCCATGACCACGCTGTCCACTCGCCTGACCGCAGGTGCCGGGCTCGCCGCCCTCGTCGGCCTCGCACTCGCGCCTGGCGCGTCCACCGCGGAGAGCGCCCCGCGCTCCCTGCCGGGCACCCTCGTTCCCGTTTACGCCGGTCCGGCGGCGACCACGCAGAGCGTCGTCGAGGACGCGCAGAGCGCCGCGAAGGCTGCTCCCACGGCGAAGTTCGTCGTCACCTACACCGGCTTCACAGCCGAGGCCAAGGCGGCCTTCCAGCGGGCCGTCAACACCTGGGCGGGCAAGCTCAACACCACCGTCCCGGTCACCGTCAAGGCCAGCTGGGAGCCGCTCGGCCCCGGCGTGCTCGGTGCGGCCGGTCCGTCCGCCGTGTGGGACATCGGTGGCGTCTGGAATGTCGACGCGATCGCCAACAAGAAGGCCGGCAAGCAACTGAACGCCTCGCCGGACATCGTCGCGCGCTTCAGCAGCAACTTCACCAACTGGTGGTTCGGAACCGGCCCGGCGCCGGTCGGGAAGTACGACTTCCAGAGTGTCGTGACCCACGAGCTCGGCCACGGCGTCGGCTTCCTCGGCGTCGGCAACGCGTCCGGGAGCACCGGAACGGTGAAGTATCAGGGCAAGAACACGGCATACGACCGCTACACGCGGCTCGGGTCGACCGCCACCAGCCCGCTGCTGTGGAAGATGCCCGACAACTCCACTCAACTCGGCTCGGCGCTCAAGAGCAACAACGTCTTCTTCGACAGCCCGGGCGTGCGCACGGCCAATGGCGGCAAGTCGGCAAAGCTCTACGCGCCCTCGACGTGGCGCCAGGGCAGCAGCTACAGCCACCTGGACGAGACGACCTTCCCCAAGGGCAACCAGAACTCGCTGATGACCTATGCCATCAGCGACGGCGAGACCATTCGCACCCCTGGCCCGGTCACCCTCGCCCTGCTGAAGACGATCGGCTGGTAAGCGAGGCCGCTTAGGGTTGGCGCCATGGCTTTGGCAGCGCGCGTGATCCCGTGTCTCGACGTGGATGCCGGGCGGGTGGTCAAAGGGGTCAACTTTGTCGACCTCGTCGATGCCGGCGATCCTGTCGAGCTCGCCAAGGCCTATGACGCCCAGGGCGCCGACGAGCTCACCTTTCTCGACGTCACCGCCAGCAGTGGCGGCCGCGAGACGACGTATGACGTGGTTCGACGGACGGCGGAACAGGTGTTCATCCCGCTCACGGTCGGCGGCGGTGTGCGCGGTGTCGACGATGTCGACAATTTGCTGCGCGCCGGCGCCGACAAGGTCGGGGTGAACACCGCGGCGATCGTCCGCCCGGAGTTGATCGCCGAGATCGCCGATCGCTTCGGTGCCCAGGTGCTCGTGCTCTCCGCCGACGTCCGGCGCCGCCGTCTTCGGGACGGCGCGCCGGCCGGCGGGTTCGAGGTCACCACGCACGGCGGTCGCCAGGGCACGGGTCTCGACGCTGTCGCGTGGTGCGCTCGAGCCGCTGAACTCGGTGCCGGAGAGATCCTCCTGAACTCGATGGACGCCGACGGCACGACGGCCGGCTTCGACATCGAGTTGATCGAATTGGTCCGGGCGGCCGTCACCATCCCGGTGATCGCCAGCGGGGGCGCCGGCACCCCCGGCCACTTCGCCGAGGCCCTCGACGCGGGGGCCGATGCGGTCCTCGCGGCCTCGGTCTTCCATTTCGGCACACTGACGATCGCCCAGGTCAAGGACGCCATCCGGGCGCACGGGCACCCGGTGCGCTGACGCTCGGTGCGGCGTCTGGTTAGGGGTTGTCGGAGCCACCGTGCAGGATGGACGTATGACGAGATTCGCCCATGCGGAGCGCGAGGCCCTCTGCGACACCTTTCTGACCGTCGGCCCGGAGGCGCCCACGCTGTGCGGCGGATGGAAGAGCGCCGACCTAGCCGTTCACCTCGTGATCCGTGACGGCCGGCCCGATCTGCTGCTCGGCGAGATGCTCCCGGTTGTCGGCGGGTGGGCCAAGTCGCGCCAGCGCGCGATGCGTCACCAGCCCTGGCCCGAGCTGGTCGAGGCCGTCCGCACCGGTCCGCCGATCTACTCGCCAACCCACATCGGCCCGGTCGATGAGTTGGTCAACCTGGTCGAGTTCTATATCCACCACGAGGACGTCCTGCGCGGTGAGCCGGGGCTGGAGCATCGCGCCATCCCCGAGGCCGAGCAGCGCGCGCTGTGGACGGCATTGAGCCGGATGGCCAAGCTGATGTTCCGCCGCGCCGCCACCGGCGCCGAGTTGGTCAGCCCCTACGGCCGCGTGGTCGCCAAGTCGCCGACTCGTCTCGGCAGCGTCACGATCGAAGGCACTCCCGGCGAACTGGTGCTCGCGGCATACGGCCGGCATCGCGTCGCGGACATCTCCACGCGGGGCCGCGACGAGGCCGTCGAAGCGCTCTGGGCCGGCAAGCTCGGGCTCGCCTGACGTATGCCGGCTGACGATCTCGGCGGGGCCCTGCCACCCACGGGCCTTCTGCGGCGCAGCGCCCGCGTGGTGGCCAAGGGGGTCCGGGCCGAGCCGGGGCTGTTCGCGCTCGCGGTGGGCGGGAGCACGCTCTACGGCGTGATGACCGCGGGGATGGCGCAGGCCGTCGGCTGGGTCACCACGCACGAGATCACGCCCGCCATTGCGGACGGTCAACTGGAGGTGCGACGGGCCGCGGTGATCTTCGCGGTCATCGGGGGCGTGGTCGTGCTGACCACGATCGGGGTATTGCTGCGGCGCATCGCCGGCGGCTTCACGATGTTCAACGTCGCTGCCGACTACCGACGGCAGGTCACCCGGCAATACCTCCGCCTGCCGCTCGCGTGGCATCAACGACATCCGTCCGGGCAGTTGCTCTCCAACGCCAATGCCGATGTCGAGGCAGCGTGGGGCATCTTCATGCCGCTGCCCATGGCCCTCGGCGTCATCGTCATGCTGCTCGCCGGCGCGGTCCAGATGGTGCTGGTCGACCCCGTGCTCGCGGCGGTCGGGTTCACGATCTTCCCGCTGCTCTTCGCGGCGAATGCTGTCTTCCAACGTCGGATGAGTGCCCGCGTCACGCACGCACAACAACTGCGCGCCGAGGTTGCCGAAGTCGCGCACGAGAGCTTCGACGGCGCGCTCATCGTCAAGGTTATGGGCCGCGAGAGCCATGAGACGGCGCGCTTCGCGGAGGTCAGCGACCGGCTGCGCCGGGCGGCCATCGAGGTCGGCCGCACCCGCGGCACCTTCGACCCGATCATCGAGGCGATCCCGACGATCGGCACTCTCGCCCTGCTCGGCGTCGGCGTGCAACGGGTCGCTTCCGGCGCGGTGAGCACGGCCGAGTTGATCCAGCTCGCCTATCTGATCGCGGTGCTCGCCTTCCCCGTGCGCGCCTTGGGCTGGGTGCTCGGCGAGATCCCGCGCACCCTGGTCGGGTGGGAGCGCGTCAGCGCCGTCCTCGAAGCCCGCGGCCAGATGACGTATGGCGAGATCCACCTCCCCGGCACCGCGCCCCTCGGCTCGGACCACCCGGGCGGCGTGGCCGTGCGCTTCGAGGGCGTGTCCTACGACTACGCCGCCGCCCACACCGCTTCGGCCCCTCCCGAGGCGCTTCAGAGCATCGACCTGGAGATCGCGCCCGGGCAGACCGTCGCCGTCGTGGGCCCGACCGGGTCGGGCAAGTCCACACTGGCGGCGCTCGCCGTCCGGTTGATCGACCCGACCCGCGGGAGGGTGCGCGTCGACGGCTCCGATGTCCGCGCGCTCGCTCGCGGCGCCCTGGCCCGCGAGGCCGCGCTCGTGCCGCAGCAGACCTTCGTCTTCGACGACACCGTCCGCGGCAATATCACCCTCGGTCTGGAGATCGACGACGACGAGGTCTGGGCCGCTCTGCGCGCGGCCCAGGCCGACGGTTTCGTCGCGGCCCTGCCCCGCGGCCTCGACACCGAAGTGGGGGAGCGCGGGGCCACGCTTTCCGGCGGGCAGCGCCAGCGGCTCGCGCTGGCCAGAGCCCTCGTGCGCCGCCCGCAGTTGCTCGTCCTCGATGACGCGACCAGCGCCGTGGACCCGACCGTCGAGCAGGCGATCCTCGCCGAACTCGGCGCCGGCACGGGCGGTATGACCCTGATCGTCATCGCCTACCGGATGTCGACGATCGCTCTCGCCGACGACGTCGTCTATCTCGAGCGCGGCCGGTTGCGCGATCGCGGTCGCCACGACGAACTGATGACGCGATGCCAGGGTTATCACGACCTGGTGACTGCGTACTCCCGCGAGGCCGCCGAGCGGGAAGCGGTGAACCGATGACCACGCTCGCCTCGGCCGAGCACAAGCCCCGGGCCTGGGAGACCGTCAAGCGCGGGCTCGACCTGTCGCCGGAGTTGCGCGCCGGCGCGCTCGTCACGCTTCTCCTCGCCCTGCTCACCACGGCCGGCCGGGTCGTCGTCCCGGTCGTCGTCCAGCGCATCACCGACGACGCGCTGCAGGCGCCCGGCGGGCCGGACACCGGCCTGGTCTATCGCTATCTCGCGATCGCGGCGGCGGTGGTCGTGCTGACCGCGGCCACGGCATACGTGGTGAATGTGCGGCTCTTTACCGCCGCGGAGGGCGGGCTTGCCACCTTGCGGGTCACCGCCTTCCGGCACATCCACGACCTGTCGGTGCTCACCCAGAACGCCGAACGCCGCGGCTCGATGGTCTCCCGCGTGACCTCCGACGTCGACACGATCAGCCAATTCGTCCAGTTCGGCGGGATCATGCTGATCGTCAGTCTCGGGCAGATCACCCTCGCGACGGCGTTGATGATCTGGTACAGCCCGATTCTGGCCGCGGTCACGTGGGGGTGTTTCATCCCGCTCGTCATCGGCGTCCGGCGGATGCAGCGTTCGCTCGGCGTGGCGTATGCCGCGGTCCGTGAACGCGTCGGCGACCTCCTCGCCGCGGTGTCGGAGTCCGTGGTGGGGGCGTCCACGATTCGCAGCTTCGGCGTCGAAGACCGGACCGCCGCCCGCCTGGACGAGGCCATCGAGGGGCATCGCCGAGCCGCGACCACGGCGCATATCCGCAGCTCAGCGGCCTTCGCGGCGGGGCAGTTCGTCGGCGGGATCACGCTGGCCGTGGTGCTCGTGGTCGGGACACTGTTGGGCGCGAACGGCCGGATGACGCTGGGGGAGTTGCTCGCCTACCTCTTCCTCGTCGGCTTGTTCACCATGCCGGTCCAGCAGGCCACCGAGATCTTCAACGAGTTGCAGAACGCCGTCGCCGGCTGGCGGCGGGTGCTTGAGGTCGTCGACACCCCGGCCGATGTCGCGGACCCGGGGGTCACCGGCGTCGACCTGCCGCGCGGGGCCATCCGGGTCGATTTCGACGCGGTCGGCTTCGCCTATCCCGGCGGGGAGCCGGTGTTGCATGAAGTCACTGAGCACATCGGCCCCCGCAGCCGCATCGCGGTCGTCGGCGAGACAGGCTCGGGGAAGTCGACCTTCGCCAAACTGCTGACCCGGCTGATGGATCCCTCGACCGGGATGGTCCGGCTCGATGATGTCGACATCCGCGAGGTGCGCTTTGCCTCACTGCGCGAGCGCGTCGCGATGGTTCCCCAGGAGGGCTTCCTTTTCGATGACACGGTGCTGGCCAATATCCGCTTCGGCGCAGCCATCGACCGCGCCCGCGTCGAACTGGCGATGACCGAACTCGGCCTGGACCACTGGGTCGCGGGTCTGCCGGCCGGACTCGACACCCCGGTGGGCCAGCGCGGCGAAGCGATGTCGGCGGGGGAGCGGCAACTCGTCGCGCTCGCCCGGGCCTATCTCGCCGACCCCGACCTGCTGGTCCTGGACGAGGCGACCTCGGCCGTCGACCCGGCGACCGAGGTCCGCATCCAGCGGGCCTTGGACTCTCTCTCCCGTGGCCGGACCTCGATCACCATCGCCCACCGCATCTCGACCGCCCAGGCGGCGGATGAGGTGATCGTCATGGACCGGGGCCGGGTCGTCCAGCGCGGCCCGCACGGCCGCCTGGTGACCGAACCCGGCCCGTATGCCGCGCTCCACGCCTCCTGGGTCGCCAACCAGCAGGGCGGCTGAGGCAGCGGGGCGGGGCGGCTTCACGCCATGTGCCAGAGTGACCCGCAGGCCTCCCGACGCAAACCGCTGGCTCGCCATCCGGCTCGCCGACCGGCCCGGTGACCGCGGGTGGGTCGTGATGGCCAATGGCGAGGCCTACGCCGAGCAGTTCGGCTGGGGCTCGCAGTTCGAGGCGCTGGGTGCCCGGATCGTCGCCGACTTCGCAGGCAACCGACCGGTCTGGCCAAGTTGCGCGTCCTCCTGGTGACCCCGAGAGCTCGCGGCCTGGGTGCGGGTAGTGCGCCCGTGAAGGCCTGTGTGGGCTTCGCGCAGGCGGCGGGCTACACGCGCGTGACCCTCTGGACCAACGACGTGCTGACCTCGGCGCGCCGCATCTACCAGGCCCACGGCTTCGTGCTCACCGACGAGACACCTCATGACAGCTTCGGACAAGATCTGGTCGGCCAGACCTGGACCCTGAATATCCCGCGATGACCCGCCCGGCGGGTGAGGTGGTGACCCCGGACCCGTGACCGGAGTAGCGTGCCCGGCGGAATGCGGGACGCGAGGAGAGGTCAGTTATGAGCACGGCACGACGCCCCCGAGTCACCGCAATGATCGGCGCGGCAGGCGTCCTGGCCGGGGCGGCCTGGACCCTGTCGATAACGGCGGCGACCGCGGGCGGCGCTCCTGCGGCATACGGCACGCCGTCCGGCACCGAGTCGACCATCGGAAGCGCGGGCGGCGGGGACCAGTACTACCCCATGGCCGGCAATGGCGGGATCGATGCCCAGCACTATGACCTCGACCTGAGCTACACGCCGGAGAAGTACCTGCCCAAGGCGATCCGCGACCAGTACCACCTGCTCAAGGGGGAGCACCTCGGCCGGATCGAGGGGACCGCCACGGTCGCCATTCGTGCCACCCAGCCGCTCACACGCTTCGACCTCGACCTGTCCAGCACCCTCCACGTGCGCAGCGTGACCATCAACGGGCACGCAGTCGCCTACGCGCATCGGGCCGATGGCGAGTTGGTGATCACCCCGCAGCGGCTCATCGCCGCGGGCACGCGGGTCTCGGTCGCCGTGGCTTATGGCGCGATCATCCGGCGACCCCCAGTCGTCAACGGCTTCTCGACCGGGCTGATCCCGACCGCCGATGGTGTGGTGTTGTCAGCCGAACCCACGGGTGCGCCGACGTGGTTCCCCTGCAATGATCTCCCGCACGACAAGGCGACGTATGCCTTCAACCTCACCGTGCCCCGCGGGCTGGTGGGGGTCAGCAACGGTCTCCCGGTGGGCAAGCGGACCACCGGCAACACGACCGCCTACCAATGGCGTACCAACGACCCGATGGCGCCCTACCTCGCCGAGATCGCCGTCGGCAACTATCGCATTATCACGCGCTCGGCGATGGGGGTGCCGATCTACGACTACATCGACCGCGACATCCCCAGCGGGAGGCAGCGGAAGATCGACGCGGTCCTGGCCAAGGTGCCGCAGATGATGCGCTATCTCTCGGGGCAGTTCGGACCCTACCCGTTTAGCTCCTACGGCCACATCGTCGATAAGGACTTGCAGGCTGGGGCCTCCATGGAGAACCAGACCCGCACCCTCTTGATGACCGATGAGGCCGACGAGGCCACAGTGGCCCATGAACTGACGCACCAGTGGTTCGGTGACCAGGTCGCGCTCGGGCAGTGGCGTGACATCTGGCTCAACGAGAGCCTTGCGACGTGGGGGGAGTGGCTGTGGCGACACCACTCGACCACTGACCACGAGTCGCTCGCGGCCAGCTATCGCGAAGCAGTACGCGATATGTCGGGATCGTGGCAGACCGTCGTCACCGACCCAGGCGCCGACGACCTCTTCTCCGATGCGGTGTACGCCCGCGGCGGGGCCATGCTCTACCGCCTCGACCGGCTCATCGGCGACTCGGCGATGAGCACGATCTTGCACCAGTGGGTGTCCATGCGCCGCCGCCAGCCCGCGAGCACAGCTCAATTCGTCACGCTCGCGACCCGGGTGTCGGGACGCGACCTCAGCGGCTTGTTTGAGCCGTGGCTCTTCCAGCCGGGTAAGCCCCGCGGCGCCTAGCGCGAACGCTCGGCATCCGGCTCCGCGAGCACTCGAGACCAGGGTGCGCGCGATAATGCAGCAATGCCCTTGGACCCCAGCATCGCCGCACGCCTGAAGCGGGACGAGCAGGGCCTGGTCGCGGCGATCATCCAACAGCACGACAGCGGCGAGGTGCTGATGCTCGGCTGGATGGATGACGAAGCCGTGCACCGGACCCTGACGACCGGCCGGGTGACCTTTTGGTCGCGCAGCCGGGGGGAGTACTGGTGCAAGGGCGACACCTCCGGACATATCCAGTTGGTCAAGACGGTTGCGATCGACTGCGACGGCGACGCCCTGCTCGTCCGCGTCGATCAGGTCGGCGCCGCCTGCCACACGGGCACGCGCACCTGCTTCGACGGCAACGACCTCGGTGCCGTTGCTGCCGTGCCCACCGCAACCACCGCCGGAGGCCAGCGATGACCGCGGAAGCCCCCGATCTGGCATACGGGCACACCTGGCCGAGCCTGGAGACCTTCACCGTCCTCGCGCAGGACCGCCGCGTCGTGCCGGTCGTGCGCCGGCTCCTTGCCGACGGCGAGACGCCGCTGGGGCTCTATCGTCGCCTCGCGGGCGGCCGCCTCGGCACCTTCTTGCTGGAGTCGGCCGAGCACGGCGGGGTCTGGAGCCGCTACTCGATCATCGGGGCTGCCAGCCGCGCGACTCTCACCGAGCGTGACGGCGAGGCGATCTGGCTCGGCGATCCGCCCGTGGGCGTCCCCACCGGCGGCAACCCGGTCGAAGCGATCCGCGACACCGTCGCCGCTCTGGCCACCGAGCCCATCGCGGGCCTCCCGCCGCTGACCTCCGGCCTGGTCGGTGCCATCAGCTACGACGCGGTGCGCCGCTGGGAGCGGCTCCCCGACAACACCCTCCGCGACGTCGACGTGCCCGAGGTCGCCATGGTCCTGGCCACCGATGTCGCCGTGCTCGACCACAGCGACGGCTCGGTCCTGCTGATCGCCAACGCCATCAACTATGACAACACCGACGCCCGCGTCGAGTGGGCGTGGCGCGACGCGCTCGAGCGGCTCGATGCGATGACAGCCGCCCTCGGGGGACCCGCGGAGTCGACCGTCTCCACTCTGGACCCAACGCGCGCAGCCGCAGCCCTCGCTGACGTCACGACCAATATGACGCCGAATGCCTTCGAGGACATGGTCGAACGCGCCACGGAAGACATCCGGGCCGGCGAAGCCTTCCAGATCGTCGTCAGCCAGCGCTTCGACATCGCCTGTCCGGCCGATGCGCTCGATGTCTACCGCGTGCTGCGCTCGACCAACCCCAGCCCCTATATGTATTTCCTCCGGCTCGAGCATCCGGCCGGCGGCCCGCTGGACATCGTCGGCTCCTCGCCGGAGGTGCATATCAAGGTCACCGGCCGCCAGGTGATCCTGCACCCGATCGCCGGCACCCGCCCTCGTGGCAAGAGTCCCGAGCACGATCTGGCGCTCCAGGAGGAGCTCCTCGACGATCCCAAGGAGCGCGCCGAGCACGTCATGCTCGTCGACCTCGGCCGCAACGACCTCCAGCGCGTCTGCGCCGCCGGCTCGGTGGACGTCGTCGAGTTCATGAACGCCCGCCATTACAGCCACGTCATGCACCTCGAGTCCACCGTCGTCGGCCACCTCACCTCGGGTCACACCGCCTACGACGCGCTCGCCGCGACCTTCCCCGCCGGCACGCTCTCGGGGGCTCCCAAGCCGCGGGCGATGGCCCTGATCGACGACTACGAACCCACTCGGCGCGGCATCTACGGCGGCGTCGTCGGGTATGCCGATTTCCACGGGGACATGGACGTCGCCATCGCGATCCGCACCGCCGTCATCCGCGGTGGCCGCGCCTATGTCCAGGCTGGCGCCGGCATTGTCGCCGACAGCGTCCCGACCCTCGAATACGACGAGACCCGCAACAAGGCCGCGGCCGTCCTGCGGGCGATCGCCGCCGCGAGCACCCTGCGCCCGGTCGATCACGTATGACGCCCGACCCCACCCGCTCCCGGCCCGCCGCGCGCTGGCGCGGCCCCCGCGTCGTGGTCCCGGCCGCGCTGCTCGCCGCCGGGATCGCCGTCGTCGCCGGTCGCCGGCCCTGGCTGACCGGCCTCGTCGATGACGCGACCCTGGGCCGTACCTCGGTCGGCGCAACCGGCTCGCAGGCCGTCCCCGGCCTGGTCGCCCTCGCGCTCGTCATCGCCGCCGCCGCCCTCGCGGCCGCCACCTCGGGCCCCGTGTTGCGGCGCCTGACCCTGGTCCTCGGCAGCGCCGCGGCGCTCGGCCTGGCGTTGCTGGGCGTGCGTGCGGTAGCCGAAGCTGACGTCATCCTCGGCGCCCTCGCGGCCACGGCGAGCGGGCGCACTGGCACCATCCCGGTCACCGGCGTCACCACCGCCTTCTGGCCGTATGCCGTGGCCGCCTCCGCAGCCCTGTCCGCCCTCGCGTCGCTGGCCGGCTTGACCGGCGCCGGCTCCTGGCGCGGGCTCTCCCAACGCTATGACGCGCCCGGCGAGGCCGCGGGCGGGCGCGGCCAGCGGGTGAGCACCGCCTGGGACGACCTCGAGCGCGGCGTCGACCCGACCGCCGACCCCGGCGCACCCGGGCGTTGACCGGGGCTGTCGGCCGCGTCTGACAGAATCTCAGGGCAGGTCCATCGCCGCAAGGCACCCGCACACCTCGACCGATGAAGGGCATCCACATGCAGCACCAGGAAGAGCACGAAGGGCACGGCAACAGCGTCGCGGCCTGGGTGAGTGTCGCCGTCATGCTCGTGGCCTCGGCCATCGCCTGCCTCGGCGTCGCCAAGGCGAGCACGCCGATGGCCGTCGTCGGCGCCGCCGGGTTCCTGATCGGCGCGGTGCTGTGGCCGCTTCTTTCCCGGATGGGCTACGGAGACAAGAATCCGCCCCGTTCGCTCTACAGCGACTAAGACAGCCTTGAGTTCAACCGTCCTCGACTCCATCATCGCGGGGGTCCGAGCCGATCTGGCCGCGCGCGTTTCGGCTCGGCCGCTCGCCAACGTCGTCGCCGCAGCCGCGTCGGCGCCCCCGCCCCGCCCCGTTCTGCCCCGCCTCAGCGGGCCGACGCTCGGGGTGATCAGCGAGGTCAAGCGGGCCAGCCCCAGCAAGGGTGACCTTGCCGCCATCCCGGAGCCCGCTGCCCTCGCCGCCACCTATGCCGCGGCCGGTGCCGCCGCGGTCTCGGTGCTCACCGAGGAGCGGCGCTTCCGGGGCAGCCTCGCCGACCTCGACGCCGTCCGCGAAGCCGTCGATATCCCGGTCCTACGCAAGGACTTCATGGTCGACGACTACCAGTTCTACGAGGCCCGCGCCCACGGCGCCGACCTGGTCCTGCTCATCGTGGCCGCACTCAGCGACGCGCAGCTGCGCCATTTCCACTCCCTGGCAACAGATCTCGGGATGACTGCCCTCGTGGAGGTCCACGACGCCGCAGAGATCGAACGCGCCCAAGCGATCGACCCGGCGCTGCTCGGCGTCAACGCCCGCAACCTCAAGACCCTCGACGTCGACCCCGACGCCTTCGGCGCCCTCGTCGGCACCATCCCCGCGGGAGTTGTCACGGTGGCCGAGAGCGGCATACGGCACGCGGACGACGCCCGGCGGTATGCCCGTGAGGGTGCCGACGCGGTCCTGGTCGGCGAGGCCCTGGTCACCCACGGCGACCCCGGGGCCGCCGTCGCCGAGTTCGCCGCCATCCCGGGAACACAGCGATGACCGCCGGCCGCTTCGGCCGCTTCGGCGGCCGGTATGTCCCCGAGGCCCTCATCCCGGCCTTGGAGCAACTGGACGAGGTCCGGTCCAAGGCGATGGTCGACCCCGAGTTCCTCGGGGAGCTCGACCGCCTCCACCGCACCTACACCGGCCGGCCGAGCATCATCACCGAGGTCCCCCGGTTCGCCGCGCACGCCGGCGGCGGGCGCATCATCCTCAAACGCGAGGACCTCAATCACACCGGTTCGCACAAGATCAACAACGTCCTTGGCCAAGCCCTCCTCACCAAGCGGATGGGCAAGCGCCGCATCATCGCCGAGACCGGCGCCGGCCAGCACGGCGTCGCCACGGCGACGGCCGCGGCGCTCATGGGCCTGGACTGCACGGTCTATATGGGCAAGGTCGACACCGAACGCCAGGCCCTCAATGTCGCCCGGATGCGCATCCTCGGTGCCGAGGTCATCCCCGTCGAGCACGGCACCGCCACCCTCAAGGACGCCATCAACGAGGCGCTGCGCGACTGGGTAGCCAATGTCCACGACACGCACTACTGCATCGGCACGGTGACCGGCCCCCATCCCTTCCCCGAGATGGTCCGCGAGTTCCACCGGATCATCGGCGTCGAAGCACGCGCCCAGGTGCTCGATCTGACCGGCCGCCTCCCCGATGCCGTGATCGCGTGCGTCGGCGGCGGATCCAATGCCATGGGCATTTTCCACCGCTTCATCGACGACGCTGAGGTGCGCCTGATCGGGGTCGAGGCCGGGGGAGAGGGCATCGAGTCCGGCCGGCACGCCGCCCGCTTCGCCTCTGCCGAGCCCGGCGTGTTGCACGGCGCGATGAGCTACCTCATGCAGGACGACGACGGCCAGACCCTCGAATCCCATTCCGTCAGTGCGGGATTGGACTACCCAAGCGTCGGTCCCGAGCATTCCTATCTCAAGGACTCCGGCCGCGCCGAATACCGCTACGCCACCGACGAGGCGACCATGGCGGCCTTCCGGCTGCTGTGCCGCACCGAAGGCATCATCCCCGCCCTGGAGTCCGCGCACGCGCTCGCCGGGGCGATCGAGGTCGGCCAGGAGCTCGGCCCGGACGCCCTGATCTTGGTCAATCTGTCCGGCCGCGGTGACAAGGACATGCATACGGCCGCTGCCTGGTTTGGGCTGATCGAGACGGATCCCGTATGACGCCCCCCACCACCGCCCGGGGCGTCACCGACGTCCTCGCCCGCTGCCGCGCCGAGGGCCGCGCCGCACTCATCGGCTATCTGCCGGTCGGCTTCCCCGACAAGCCGACCTCGCTCGAAGCCATGGTGACGCTGGTGGAGAACGGCTGCGACATCGTCGAGGTCGGCGTCCCCTATAGCGACCCGGTCATGGACGGCCCCACTGTGCAGCGGGCCGCGTCCACCGCGCTCGCCGGCGGCACCCGCGTGGCCGATGTGTTCGACGCGACGGCGGCGGTCCGGCGCGCAGGCGCGCCACCACTGGTGATGACCTACTGGAATCTCGTGATCCGCCGTGGCGTCGATCGTTTCGCCGACGACCTCGCGGCAGCCGGGGGAGCGGGCTTGATCACCCCGGATCTGATCCCCGACGAGGCCGGCGACTGGATCGCCGCCTCCGAGCGCACCGGCCTGGACCGGGTCTTCCTCATCGCCCCGTCCTCGACCCCCGAACGGCTCACCTTCGTCACCGACAAGTGCCGTGGCTTCGTGTATGCCGCGTCCACCATGGGCGTCACCGGCGCCCGTAACAGCCTGGGCAGTGCTGCCGAAGAACTGGTCGCACGGGCTCGTGCAGTCAGTGACATCCCGGTCTGCGTCGGACTCGGTGTCAGCACCCGGGAACAAGCGGCGCAGGTCGGTTCGTTCGCGGATGGGGTGATCGTCGGGTCGGCCTTGGTCTCGACCATGCTCGACACCGACCGGGCGGCCGGGCTCGACCGGCTTGCGGCGCTCACCCGAGACCTCGCGGCCGGCGTGCGGGAGGGCCGGGCCGACCGGCAGAGAGCGTAGGTAAGGACACGATGACGATGGTCGATGACGACGTGCGTTCGGCGCCGACGGGCAGCGCCGGCCGCGAACGCGCACTGGATTGGGCCGGCACCCTCGCCCGCCTGATTCTCGGCGGGGTGCTGCTCATCGCCGGACTGCTCAAGGTCGGGCACCCGGGCCAGTCCGCCCGCGCCGTGCAGGCCTACCAACTCCTCCCCTTCGACGTGGCACGGCTCGTCGGCTATGGCCTGCCGCTCGTGGAGATCATCGTCGGCAGCCTGCTCATTCTCGGCCTATTGACCCGTGGGGCTGCCGTTCTCGGCACCATGCTCATGCTCGCCTTCGTCATCGGCATCTCCTCGGCCTGGGCCCGTGGCCTGGCCATCGACTGCGGGTGCTTCGGCGGCGGCGGGCAGATCGAGCCGGCCAAGACGGCCTATCCCCTCGAGTTGGCCAGGGATAGCCTGTTCGCCCTGTGCGGCGCCTACCTGAGCTGGCGACCGCGCAGTTTTCTCAGCCTCGACCGCCGCTGGTACGGCAACTGACCGACCCGGCCTCGCTCTTCACGTTCCCATCACGCAGGAAGTCGCAATCACTCATGGCGAAGAATCAGCCCGCCCCTCAGGACGCCGTCAGCGCGCGCCAGGCCAAGATCCAGCAGGCCACCAAAGGCACCCACCGCGGCGGCCCCAACCCGCTGGTCATCGCGGGGGTGATTGCTCTGGTCGCCATCGTGGCCGTCGTTGGGTTCGTGGTGATCAACAACAAGAACGCCACCAAGGCCGCATCCGAAGGTGGGTCCGCGCTGCCCAAGGGTGTCAGCGCCATGGGGCAGCCGTTCGTGCGTGGCACGCCCAAAGCCGGCGCGCCCACGCTCGACATCTACGAGGACTTCCAATGCCCCGGGTGCGGACAGTTCGAGCGCATCCTCGGTTCGACGGTCAAGGAGATGGCGACCTCGGGCGATGTCCAGGTCCGCTATCACGTGATGACCTTCTTGGACGACAACTTCCAGGGCAAGAACTCCAGCCGCGCGGCTAACGCCGCATTCTGCGCCGCCGACGACGGCAAGTTCGGCGAAATGCACGACCTGATCTATGCCAACCAGCCGACCCAGGAGGGCAAGGGCTGGACCGACGAGCAACTGACGACCTTCGCCGGCCAGGCCGGACTGACCGGGGCCGCCTTGGACGCCTGGACGACGTGCTATCAAAAGCAGGATCACAACCAGTACGTCGTCTCGATGCAGGACGCCACCAGCAAGGACGGCGTTACCAGCACCCCCACGGTCCGTCTCAACGGCAAGGACCTGACCCTGACCAATATGGACGCCGCCGCCTTCAAGAAGGCCGTGCTGGGCTGAGCCCGGCTCCGACACGACAAGGACGTAGAGCAGATGGCCAAGCGCCCCAACGCGCCCAAAGATGTGACCACGCGTGCCGCGAAGGCGAGTGCTGCGCAGAAGGCGGCCACGAAGTCCGGTCCGAGCGCGGTGACCATCGGCGGCGTCATCGCGATCCTGACGATCATCGCGGTCGTCGCCTGGGTGATCATCGCCAACCAGAAGGCGACCAGTGACGCTCGAGCCGGGGGCACCGCCATACCGGCCGGGGCGTCGGTCGATTCCGGCTATCGCGCGTTCGCCGATGTCACGCCCGCGGCCGGGGCCCCAGTCGTGGACCTCTTCGAGGACTTCCAGTGCCCGGTCTGCGGGCAACTCGAGGCCGCGGTCGGCAAGACCTTCGAGTCGCTCGCCCAGAGCGGCAAGATCACCCTGAACTACCACGTGCTCAACTTCCTCGACGAGAAGTTCGGCGTGAAGTACTCCGTCCCGGTGGCCAACGGGGCCTTCTGCGCCGCTGACCAGGGCAAGTTCCAGGCCTTCCACGACGCCGCCTACGCGGGTCAGACCGAAGAAGCCAAGAGCATCCCGACCGAGACTCTGGACAACTTCGCCACGATGGCCAGCCTGACCGGCGAGGCCCTGCGCACCTGGCAGACCTGTGTCAAGGCCGAGAAGTACTCCTACTACGTCGGCAAGGTGACCGACGCCGCCGTGCAGGCCAAGGTCAGCGGCACACCCACGGTCAAGATCAACGGCACCGAGGTATCGCTGAAGGATGTCGCCACGCCGGACGGCCTGACCAAGGCAGTCGAGGCGGCTACCAAGTAGCCGGGCACGTATCGTGACCTCGTGCTGACCTACATTCCGAGCCCCACGGTCGGTGCCCTGCACCTCGGCCCGCTGGCGATCCGCTGCTACGCCTTGTGCATCCTCGCGGGCATCGTGGTCGCCGTCTGGCTGACGCAGCGGCGGCTCGAGGCCAAAGGCGGGCCCGAGGGCGCGGCCCTGGACATCGCGACCTGGGCGGTGCCCTTCGGCATCGTCGGCGGCCGGCTCTACCACGTCATCACCAGCCCGCAGGCCTACTTCGGCAAGGACGGGCACCCGATCGACGCCCTGAAGATCTGGCACGGCGGTCTCGGCATCTGGGGGGCCATCGCGCTCGGCGCCGTCGGCGCCTGGATCGGCTGCCGGCGAGCGGGCGTGCGACTGGCCGTTTTGGCCGATGCCGCGGCTCCCGGCGTCGCCCTGGCCGAAGCCCTCGGCCGGTGGGGCAATTGGTTCAACAACGAGGTCTACGGCTCGGCCACCGACCTGCCGTGGGGCCTGCAGATCCACGAGTGGGACACCCTCGCCGGCCGAGCGGTCACCGACGCCAAAGGCAATGCGATCGTGCTCGGCACCTTCCACCCGACCTTTCTCTATGAGTCGATCTGGTGCGTATTGCTGGCCATCGCCCTGCTCTGGCTCGACCGGCGCCGGCAGTTCGCGCCGGGCCAGCTCTTCGGGCTGCTTCTCATGGGCTACACGATCGAGCGGCTCATCGTGGAGAAGATGCGCACCGACCCGGCGAACGTCATCCTCGGCCAGCGGCTCAATGTCTGGACCTCGATCCTCGTCTTCCTCCTCGGTCTCGCGCTCTACCTAGCCGCGGCCCGGCGGGCACGATCCGGCAACACTGAGGCGGCGATCTCACATAATGAGAAATCGGCGACCACATCGTAGGACGGCGCCTGCTATTCTCGGCCCCAGCGTGGCCAGAGCCGTCCACCCGGCCGCCGGGTCGCGGGACCCGGCGGCACCCATACGATTCACGGATAGGACGGTGACGGTCGATGACGTCCGCCCTTTTCAGCACCCAGCCCGAGAACACCGGGCTCTACCGGCGCGAGTTCGAGCACGACGCTTGTGGCGTGGCCATGGTCGCCACGCTGCGCGGCCACGCGGGACACGACATCGTCGAGGCCGGCTTGACGGCGTTGACCAATCTCGATCACCGCGGCGCCACCGGCGCCGATCCGCTGGTCGGTGACGGGGCGGGCATCCTGACCCAGGTCCCGGATGCCTTCCTCCGCGCGGTCACCGGCTTCGTGCTGCCGCCCGCCGGGTCGTATGCCGTCGGGTCGGCCTTCCTGCCCGCCGACGCCGATGCGCGCGCCACGACGGTCGCCCGCATCGAGGACCTCGCCGAGGAGGAGGGCCTGGAGGTCATCGGCTGGCGCGATGTCCCTGTCGTCCCCGAGCTCGTCGGGCAATCGGCGCGCGACTGTATGCCGCATTTCGCCCAGCTCTTCGTCACCGCCTCCGACGGCGCCGTCCGGGGCATCCACCTCGACCGCCGGGCCTACTGCCTGCGCAAGCGCGCCGAGCGCGAGCTCGACGTCTATTTCGCCTCGCTGTCCGCGCGTACCGTGGTCTACAAGGGGATGCTCACCACCGGCCAGCTCGAACCCTTCTTCCCCGACCTGTCCGACGACCGCTTCGTCAGCGAACTCGCGCTGGTCCACTCGCGCTTCTCCACCAACACCTTCCCGAGCTGGCCGCTCAGTCACCCCTACCGGTTGATCGCCCACAACGGCGAGATCAACACTGTCAAGGGCAACCGCAACTGGATGGCGGCGCGCGAGTCGCTGCTCGCCTCCGACCTGATCCCCGGCGACCTGAGCCGCCTCTCGCCGATCTGCCCACCCGATGGCTCGGACTCGGCGTCCTTCGATGAAGTCCTCGAGTTGCTCCACCTCGGCGGCCGCCCGCTGCCCCATGCGGTGCTGATGATGATCCCGGAGGCCTGGGAGAACCACGAGGAGATGGACCCGGATCGCCGGGCCTTCTACGAGTTCCACTCGCTGACCATGGAGCCCTGGGACGGCCCGGCCTGCGTGACCTTCACCGACGGCACGCTCATCGGGGCGGTCCTGGACCGCAACGGCCTGCGCCCCGGCCGCTTCTGGGTCACGGACGAGGGCCTGGTCGTCCTCGCCTCCGAGGCCGGCGTCCTCGACATCGCCCCCGAGAAGATCCTGCGCAAGGGCCGCCTCCAGCCGGGACGGATGTTCCTCGTCGACACCGCGCAGGGGCGGATCATCGAGGACGAGGAGATCAAGTCCCAGCTCGCCACCCAGTTGCCGTATGCCGATTGGCTGCACGCCGGGCTGCTGCACCTGAGCGATCTGCCCGAACGCGAGCACATCGTGCACACGGCCAAGTCGGTCGCGCGGCGTCAGCAGACCTTCGGCTACACCCAGGAGGAGCTGCGGATCATCCTGGCCCCGATGGCACGCAGCGGCTACGAGGCGCTCGGCTCGATGGGCACCGACACTCCGATCGCGGTCCTATCCAGCAAGCCACGGCTACTTTTCGACTACTTCACCCAGCAGTTCGCCCAGGTCACCAACCCGCCGCTGGACGCCATCCGCGAGGAACTGGTCACCTCGCTGGGCACCTCGGTCGGGCCGGAGGGCAACCTGCTCACCGCAACTCCGGCGCACGCCCGCCAGTTGGTCCTGGACTTCCCGGTGATCGACAATGACGAGCTCGCCAAGATCGTGCGTATCAACGCCGACGGCAACCTGCCCGGTTATGCGACCGCCGTCATCAAGGGCCTGTATGACGTGACCGGCGGCGCCGCGGCCCTCCAGGCGCGCCTGACCGAGATCTTCGCTGAGGTCTCCGCGGCCATCGAACTCGGTGCCCGGTTCGTCGTCTTGTCCGACCGCGACAGCAACCGCGATCTGGCGCCTATTCCGTCGCTGCTCTTGTGCTCCGCCGTTCATCACCACCTGATCCGGGAGAAGACTCGCACCCAGGTCGGCCTGATCATCGAGGCCGGGGATGTGCGCGAGGTCCACCACGTCGCCCTGCTCGTCGGCTATGGCGCGGCGGCCGTCAACCCCTATCTGGCCATGGAGACCGTCGAGGACCTGGTCCGCTCCGGCGTGCTGACGGGCGTCACGGGGGAGCAGTCCGTCAAGAACCTCATCAAGGCGCTCGGCAAGGGCGTGCTGAAGGTGATGTCCAAGATGGGCATCAGCACCGTCGCCTCCTATCGCGGCGCCCAGGTCTTCGAGGCGATCGGCCTGTCGCAGGAGCTGGTCGACACCTACTTCACCGGCACCGTCTCCCAGCTCGGTGGCGTCGGCCTGGACGCCATCGCCGCCGAGAGCGCGGCGCGGCACGCCGCGGCCTACCCGCCCGAAGGTGTGCGCCTGCCGCACCGCGTCCTGGAGGTCGGCGGCGAATACCAATGGCGCCGCGAGGGCGAGCCGCACCTCTTCGACCCTGAGACGGTCTTCAAGCTCCAGCACGCCACGCGACAGCGGCGCTACGACATCTTCAAGCAGTACACCGCACGCATCGACGACCAGTCCGAGCGACTGATGACCTTGCGCGGCCTGTTCTCCCTCGGCGGCGACCAGTCACGACCGGCTGTCCCGATCGATGAGGTCGAGGCCGCCAGCGAGATCGTCAAGCGATTCAACACCGGCGCGATGAGCTACGGCTCGATCAGCCTCGAGGCGCACCAGACCCTCGCCATCGCGATGAACCGCCTCGGCGGCCGCTCCAACACCGGTGAGGGCGGCGAAGATCTCGACCGGCTACTCGACCCCGAGCGCCGCTCGGCGATCAAGCAGGTCGCGTCGGGACGGTTCGGTGTCACATCGGCCTATCTGACCCACGCCGACGACATCCAGATCAAGATGGCCCAGGGCGCAAAGCCCGGCGAAGGTGGCCAGTTGCCCGGCCACAAGGTCTACCCCTGGGTGGCCAAGACCCGGCACTCCACCCCGGGCGTCGGCCTGATCAGCCCGCCGCCACACCACGACATCTACTCCATCGAGGATCTCGCCCAGCTGATCCACGACCTCAAGAACGCCAATCCCAAGGCGCGCATCCACGTCAAACTGGTCGCCGAAGTCGGCGTCGGCACGGTTGCGGCCGGGGTGTCGAAGGCGCACTCGGATGTCGTGCTCATCTCCGGCCATGACGGCGGGACCGGCGCCTCGCCGTTGACCTCACTCAAGCACGCGGGTGGACCCTGGGAACTCGGCTTGGCTGAGACCCAACAGACCCTGGTGCTCAACGGGCTGCGCGACCGGATCGTCGTGCAGGTCGACGGCCAACTCAAGACCGGACGCGATGTCGTCATCGCGGCCCTGCTGGGAGCCGAGGAGTTCGGCTTCGCGACGGCCCCGTTGGTCGTCAGCGGCTGCGTGATGATGCGCGTGTGTCACCTCGACACCTGCCCGGTCGGCATCGCGACGCAGAATCCCGAGTTGCGCGCCCGGTTCTCCGGCAAGCCGGAGTTCGTCGAGACCTTCTTCGAATACATCGCCGAAGAGGTCCGCGAGCACCTCGCCGCCCTCGGGTTCCGCTCGATCGCCGAAGCCATCGGCCACATCGAGGCCATCGACACTAGCGCAGCCGTCGCGCACTGGAAGGCCAGCGGACTCGACCTCGCCCCGATCCTCACCGACGCTCCACCGGCCGACGGTGGAACGCGTTATCAGAGCATCAGCCAGGATCACGGCCTGGAGAAGGCCCTCGATCACCAGTTGATCGCCTTGGCACGCCCCGCGCTCGATGACGGGGAAACGGCATACGGCGAACTGGCCGTGCGCAATGTCAACCGGACCGTGGGCACGATGCTCGGCCACGAGGTGACGACCCGGAATGTCGGCGGGCTGCCGGACGGCAGCATCGATCTGACACTGACCGGGTCAGCAGGGCAGTCGTTCGGTGCCTTCTTGCCGGCCGGGGTGACCCTTCGGCTGATCGGCGACGCCAACGACTATGTCGGCAAGGGCCTCTCCGGCGGACGGGTCATCGTGCGCCCGCACCCGGGTTCCGTTTTCGTTGCCGAGGAGAATGTGATCGCTGGCAATGTCATCGGTTACGGCGCGACCCTTGGGCAGATCTTCTTGCGCGGGACCGTCGGCGAGCGCTTCTGCGTCCGCAACTCCGGCGCCACCGCCGTGGTCGAAGGGGTCGGCGATCACGGGTGCGAGTACATGACCGGTGGCACAGTGCTCATCCTCGGGCGGATCGGGCGCAACTTCGCGGCCGGTATGAGCGGCGGGTATGCCTATGTGCTCGACTTGCCCACCCACCGGGTCAACCGGGAGATGGTCGATATCCTGCCCCTGTCCGACTCGCATGCCGAGGTCGTGGAGAGTTTGCTGGGCCAGCACCTCGAGGCCACCGGCTCTCGGGTCGCTGCCGACCTGCTCGGCGATTGGGCCAGTGCACGAGAACGCTTCTCGCTGGTCCTGCCGCGCGACTACGAACGCGTAATGACGGTCCGCGCAGCCGCGCAGGCCGAAGGCCTCGACCCGGAGGGCGAGGTCGTCTGGGACCGAATCATGGAGGCCTCCCGTGGCTGACCCGACAGGATTCTTGACCACCCGCGAGCGGGCCCTGCCCGCCCGTCGGCCCGTCCCGGTCCGGATCATGGACTGGAAAGAGGTCTACGAGGCCCAGGATGTCGCCGAGTTGCGCCAGCAGGCCGGCCGGTGCATGGACTGTGGCATCCCCTTCTGCCACGCCGGGTGCCCCCTGGGCAACCTGATCCCGGAGTGGAACGATCTGGCGTGGCGAGGGGACTGGCGCGATGCCATCGAACGGCTGCACGCGACCAACAACTTCCCGGAGTTCACCGGCCGTCTGTGCCCCGCGCCCTGCGAGACCGCCTGCGTGCTCGGCATCAACCAGCCGGCGGTGACGATCAAGCAGATCGAGGTCACCACGATCGAGCGGGCCTTCGCGGCGGGCGGGGTCGTTCCGCAACCGCCGGAGCGGCTCTCCGGCAAGACGGTCGCCGTCGTCGGCTCAGGCCCGGCGGGCCTGGCCGCTGCACAGCAACTGACGCGGGCCGGGCATACGGTCGCGGTCTACGAGCGGGCCGACAAGCCCGGCGGTCTGCTGCGCTATGGCATCCCCGAGTTCAAGATGGAGAAGTCGATCGTCGATCGACGGATCGCCCAGATGGAGGCCGAGGGCACCCGCTTCCGCAATGGTGTCGACGTCGGCGGCACGGTCACCGGGCAGCAGTTGCGCGACCGATACGACGCCGTCGTGTTGGCCATCGGGGCCACCGTTCCCCGAGACCTGCCCGTGCCCGGCCGGGACGTGAGTGGGGTGCTCCAGGCGATGGATTACCTGCCGCCGGCCAACCGGGTGGCGCTCGGCGAGCGGGTGGAGAACCAGGTCACGGCGACCGGCAAGGACGTCATCGTCATCGGTGGTGGCGACACCGGTGCCGACTGCATCGGCACCGCGCACCGCCAAGGGGCCCGGTCGGTCACCAGCCTGGAGATCATGCCCCAGCCCGGAGCCGACCGGCCGGCCAACCAGCCGTGGCCGACCTACCCGATGATCTACCGCGTCGCCAGCGCGCACGAGGAGGGTGGCGACCGGCTCTACGCGATATCCACCCAGGAAGTGCTCGCCGATGACGCCGGCCGGCTCAGTGGCCTGCGCGTGAGCGAGGTGCGGATGGGGGAGCGCGGCTTCGAGCCGGTGGAGGGCAGCGAGCGCCTGCTGCCGGCCCAGTTGGTCTTGCTCGCCATGGGCTTCCTCGGACCCGAGCCGGACGGCGTCGTCGCCCAACTCGGCGTCGACCTGGACGGGCGCGGCACTATCCTGCGGGACGCGGACTACATGACCAGCGTGCCGGGCGTCTTCGTCGCCGGCGATGCCGGCCGTGGACAGTCGCTGATCGTCTGGGCGATCGCCGAAGGCCGCTCTGCCGCTCGGGGCGTGGACGCCTATCTGATGGGTTCCTCGCAACTACCCCGGCCGATCAACCCCACGGACCGCCCACTCGCGGTCGGCTAACAGCGGCCGGCGCGCCCGTCACGAGAAAGTCGGGCGCGCCGTGGGTGACCGGTGGGAGTGAAAGCGCTTACATCGGTAGCATGGTGCCCATGCGTCGAGCCAAGATCGTCTGCACCCTCGGTCCCAGCACATCCACCCCTGAACGGCTTCGTGAGCTCGTCGACGCGGGAATGGACGTCGCTCGGCTCAATCTCTCGCACGGTGAGTACGCCGTCCACGAGGAGATCTACCGTAATGTGCGCGCCGCGTCGGACGAGTCTGGCCGGGCGGTCGGCATCCTGGTCGACCTGCAGGGCCCAAAAATCCGCACCACCCGCTTCAGCGGCGGCCCCGTCGACCTGATCGCCGGCGATTCCTTCACGATCACCACCCGTGAGATCGACGGCACCCAGTCAGCGGTCGGCACGACCTACAAGGGCCTGGCCGGTGACGTCAACCCCGGCGACACCCTGCTGATCGACGACGGGAAGGTCGAACTGGTCGCGACCGAGGTGAACGACACCGATGTCGTCTGCCACGTCGTCGAGGGCGGCACGGTGTCCAACAACAAGGGCATCAACCTGCCGGGTGTCGCCGTGAGCGTCCCCGCCATGTCCGAGAAAGACGAGGCCGACCTGCGCTGGGCGCTGACGCTGACGGCCGATTTCATCGCCTTGTCCTTTGTGCGCTCGGCCGAGGACATCCGTCGCGTGCACGAGATCATGGACGAGGTGGGGGTTCGTCTGCCCGTCATCGCCAAGATCGAGAAGCCGCAGGCCGTGGACAATCTCGAGGAGATCGTCGTCGCCTTCGACGGCATCATGGTCGCGCGCGGTGACCTCGGCGTGGAACTCCCGCTGGAGCAGGTGCCCCTGGTGCAGAAGCGGGCCATCGAGATCGCTCGCCGCAACGCCAAGCCGGTCATCGTCGCCACCCAGGTGCTGGAGTCGATGATCGAGAATCCGCGGCCCACCCGCGCCGAGGCCTCCGACGCCGCCAATGCCGTGCTCGACGGCGCGGACGCGCTGATGCTCTCGGGCGAGACGAGCATGGGCGCTCACCCGGTCGCTGCCGTCGCGACGATGGCCAAGATCATCGCGAACACCGAGGAGACCGGGTTTGACCGGATCGCCCCACTGACCGCGAGTCCCCAAACCGTCAGCGGCGCCATCACGCGAGCCGCGGCCGAGATCGCCAAGCTCGTGGGCGCCCGCTATCTGGTGACCTTCACCACCTCCGGCAACTCGGCGCGGGCGATGGCCCGGATGCGCCCCCAAAAGCCCATGCTCGCCTTCACCCCGAGCGCGGCGACGCGCTCGCAGTTGGCGCTGACCTGGGGAGTCGAGACCTTCCTGGTGCCCAATGTGCATCACACCGACGACATGGCCTTCCAGGTCGACGAGGCCGTCATCCAGGCCGGCCGCTGCCCCGAGGGGGAGCGGGTGGTCATCGCCGCCGGGTCGCCGCCCGGCGTGGTCGGGACGACCAATGCGCTGCGGGTCCACGTGGTCGGCGACGCGATCTATCACCGAGGTGCGTTCTCGGCGCTCTAGGCGTCCGCTCACCGGTCGGCAACCGAGCGCAGTCCGCGCACGCAGGTATGCTGTCCGGGCACCTGGCCGGGGTGGTGGAATGGCAGACACGGAGCACTCAAAATGCTTTGCCGCAAGGCGTGCGGGTTCAAGTCCCGCTCCCGGCACGTAGGCGGAATCGCCGCCTGACTCAACCTGGACGCAACCGATGAGGAATCGCGCGATGAGCACCCCTGCCAAGGCCACCACGGCAGCCCGGATCGTCGTAGCCGAGGACGAGGCACTGATCCGTCTGGATCTGGTCGAGATGCTCGGCGAGGCCGGCTATGACGTCGTGGGGCAGGCCAGCAATGGCGAGCAGGCCGTCGAGATGGCCCTCGAGCTGACTCCGGACCTGGTCATCATGGACGTCAAGATGCCCGTCATGGACGGGCTGTCGGCCGCGGACGAGATCGGCAAGCAACGCCTGTGCCCCGTCATCATGCTGACCGCCTTCTCCCAGACCGAGCTCGTCGAGCGGGCCCGCGACGCCGGAGTGATGGCCTATATCGTCAAGCCCTTCACCGCAGCCGACCTGGCGCCCGCCATCAATATCGCACTCTCGCGCTGGGCAGAGCTGAAGGAACTGGAGAAGGAAGTCGCCGACCTCGGCGAGGCCCTGGAGACCCGCAAGGCCGTCGAGCGCGCCAAGGGCGTGCTGATGAAGAAGCTCAAGCTCTCCGAGGCTGACGCCTTCCGGTGGATCCAGAAGACCGCCATGGATCGGCGCCTGGGGATGAAGGAAGTCGCCGAGGCCGTCATCGCGGGGATCGACAAGGCCTGACCTGCCCCACCCGTCACACCGGTCACACGGGCGCAGACCTGCGCAAAGGCCGTGAAGAAGGCCACTTTCCGACGGTGCCTCCGGTGCTCTAGAGTTGGATTTCCGAGGTCGTTCGGTGTTCAACCGGACGCCCGGTAACCATCGCATTCGATCTCGAAGGAGCCGGTCATGCCCCGCCCGCACATAGTGGTCAGCCGGGCGGGTCAGCGGCAGGTCGGTGAGTTGGCGACCTTGTGGATCGAGAGTGCACTCGCTGCGGGTATGACGCACGATCTGGCCGCCCGGACGGCCGGGACCGCGCGGGTGGCGGACGCTTTGCGACGACCCGGCACCGCCGCCTATTTGGCGACCTTGGACGGCCGGCCGCTCGGCTTCGCGGTGGTCAACGAGCGCCAGCACGGCCTGCTGGAACCTCCGGCGCTGGCGCTGGACGAGCTCTTTGTCATCCCGGAGGGCCGCCGGCAAGGCGTGGCCGGGCAGTTGCTCGCCGCGGTTGCCAGGCATGCCGAGAGCACGGGTCACGATCTGGTCTTTGCCAATGTCGCCACGACCGACAAGGTCGGCAACCGGTATTTCGCCCGTCTCGGGTTCGGCCAGCAGGCCACCCGGCGCGTCGTCCCGACGACGGTGCTGCGTCGCAAGCTGAGCCCCGAAGATGCCGAGGCGCGCGATGTGCTGCTCGGCCGTCGCCGCACCATCCGAGCGCGGGCCGTGCGCCAGAGCGGGGCAACGCCGGCGCGGGGGCTGGTCCTTCGGCGCCCGGCCGCCGGCTGACCCCGCGGGCTGACGCAGCAGCGGCATACGGGCGAGGTCAGGCGCCCGGCGGCTTGTCGCGCAGTAGGCAAGTGATCCGCGAGGTGCACAGCTTCTTCTCGTCCTCGTCTCGGATGACGATCTCGTAGGTCACCAGCGTGTTGCCGACGCTGATCGGGGTTGCGACACCGGTTACCCACCCCGAGCGCCCCGCCCGGTGGTGAGTGGCGTTGATCTCGATGCCGACCGCGGCACGCCCGGGACCGGCCGCCAAGCCGGCGCCGATGGACCCGAGGGTCTCGGCGAGCACGACGCTCGCGCCGCCGTGGAGCAGGCCATACGGCTGGGTGTTCCCCTCCACCGGCATCCGCGCCACGATGCGGTCCTTGGCGACTTCGAGCAACTCGAGGCCCATCCGTTCGGCCAGGGTGCCCTTGGAGGCCTGGTTGAAGTAGCCCGCGAGCTCGGTCGGGGAGGCGGCGGCGTCGAAGGCTGTGGGGTTGTCGGTCATGACGCATAGGCTGCCATGCGTGAGTCGCCTCCTGTTGCTCGACGGTCATTCGCTGGCCTACCGCGCCTTCTTCGCCCTGCCGGCCGAGAACTTCTCGACCAAGACCGGGCAGCATACGAACGCGATCTACGGCTTCACCTCGATGCTGATCAATGTGCTCCGCGACGAGGAGCCGACCCACGTCGCGGTCGCCTTCGACGTCTCGCGCGACACCTTCCGCATGCAGGAGTACGCCGAGTACAAAGCCGGCCGGTCGGCGACGCCGCGCGAGTTCTCCGGCCAGTTGCCGCTGCTGAATGAGGTGCTCGATGCCCTCAAGATCCGGCACCTGGAGGCGCCCGGCTACGAGGCCGACGACATCATCGCCACCCTGGCGACCCAGGCCGAGGCGGCCGGTATGGACGTGTTGATCTGTTCCGGCGACCGCGATGCGATGCAGTTGGTCTCCGACCGCGTCACCCTTCTCTATCCCATCCGTGGGGTCTCGGAGTTGACCCGGATGACCCCGGCGGCGGTCGAGGAGCGGTATGGCGTGCCGCCGGGCAAGTATTCGGATCTCGCGGCCCTGGTGGGGGAGTCCAGCGACAACCTGCCTGGGGTGCCGGGCGTCGGGCCCAAGACCGCGGCCAAGTGGATCGGCCAGTTCGGCGGCCTGAGCGGCCTGGTCGCTAATGTCGACCAGGTCAAGGGCAAGGTCGGCGACGCACTCCGGGCCCATTTGGACCAGGTGCTGCGCAACCGGCGGCTCAACCAGTTGGTCCGTGACCTAGACGTGGGCGCAACTCTGCCCGAACTCGAGCGGCGCATGTGGGATCGCGAGCAGGTCCACACCGTCTTCGACGGCCTGGAGTTCCGTGTGCTGCGCGAGCGCCTGTTCGCGACCTTCAACACCGTCGCGCAGGAGGCCGAGGGCGGGTTCGCGGTGGACGTGGAGACCTTGACCAGCGCGACGCTGGGGCCGTGGCTCGCGGCGCACGCGCGCTCGGGCGCCGACGTGGGCGTGCACGTCGTCGGGTCGTGGGCGCGGGGGACCGGGGATCTCGGGGCGATCGCGCTGGCCACGACCCAGGACCGGGTGGGTTATGTCGACGTGACCGACCTGACGCCGGCCGCCGAGGCGGCGCTCGGCGACTGGCTGGCGGATGCCAGCGTGCCGAAGATCCTGCACGACGCCAAGGGCCCGATCCAAGCGCTCGCGGCGCGCGGCTGGACTTTGCGCGGACTCTCCCTGGACACGGCCCTCGCGGCCTATTTGGTGCGCCCGGATCAGCGTGACTACGACCTGACCGACCTCGTGCTGCGCCAGCTGGGGCGCGATCTGCACAGGGACGCCGGTGCGCAGGACGGGATGCTCGACTTCGGTGCCGACGATGCCGCCGAGGTCGATGCTGCGGGCGTGCGGGCGCTGGCCGTACTGGAGTTGGGCGCCGCCCTGCGCGATCAGGTCGACGCCGCCGGGGGCACCGACCTGATGCGCGAGGTGGAGTTGCCGCTGGTCGATGTGCTCGCCGAGATGGAGCGCACCGGCATCGCTGTGGATATGGACCGCTTGCACGCGCTGGAGAAGGATTTCGCCGACCAGGTCGCCCTCGCCCAGGACGACGCCTACGACGCCATCGGCGGCGAGCAGATCAACCTCGGCTCACCGAAGCAGCTGCAGGTGGTCCTCTTCGACACCCTGGGCATGCCGAAGACCAAGCGCACCAAGACGGGCTGGACGACCGACGCCGAGGCGCTCGCCGATCTCTACACCAAGACCGAGCATCCCTTCCTGGAGGCGCTGCTTCGGCACCGGGACGCGACGCGGCTGCGGGTGACGGTCGAGGGCTTGCTGAAGTCGGTCGCGGACGATGGGCGCATCCATACGACCTATGAACAGACGATCGCCGCGACCGGGCGGCTGTCCTCGAAGGATCCCAATCTGCAGAACATCCCGATCCGCACCGAGGAGGGGCGCCGGATCCGTGAGTCCTTCGTCGTCGGTCCGGGCTTCGAATCGCTGATGTCGGTGGACTACAGCCAGATCGAGATGCGGATCATGGCGCACCTCTCGGGCGATGAGGGGCTGATCGAGGCCTTCCGTAGCGGTGAGGACCTGCACCGCTTCGTCGGGTCGCGGGTCTTCGGGGTCGAGCCGGCCGATGTCACGCCGGCCATGCGCAGCAAGGTCAAGGCGATGTCCTACGGCCTCGCCTACGGGCTCTCGGCCTTCGGCCTCTCGCGGCAGTTGACCATTCCGACCGAGGAAGCGCGGGCGCTGATGGAGGAGTACTTCGCCCGGTTCGGCGGCGTGCGCGACTATCTGGGCTCGATCGTGCAAGATGCCCGCGGGACGGGGTACACCGAGACCATGCTGGGCCGGCGGCGCTACCTGCCCGACCTGACCAGCGATAATCGTCAGCGCCGCGAGATGGCCGAGCGGATGGCGCTGAATGCCCCGATCCAGGGCTCGGCGGCCGATGTCATGAAGGTCGCGATGCTTGGCGCGCACCGGGCGCTGGCCGACGCGGGCTTGGCGTCCCGGCTGCTTCTTCAGGTCCACGACGAACTCGTGGTCGAGGTGGCCCCCGGCGAAGCGGCCGCCGTCGAGGCGTTGGTGCGCCGCGAGATGGGAGCGGCGGTGGCGATGGACGTGCCGCTCGACGTCAGCGTCGGCGTCGGCCGGTCCTGGCACGACGCCGGCCACTGATCGCAGACTTTCCGCCCGATGCCACAAATCCCTCTTTCGCAACGGAAGACTTCTCGCGCGAACGCGCACTTTCCGATGCCCGAGGCCCTGTTTACCTTCACGCACCTCTGGCGGGTGGCGGCCCCGCCGGATCGGGTGTTCGCGGTCCTCGCCGACCCCGATCGGTATGACCAGTGGTGGCCGCAGATTCGTTCGGTCATCCGGCTTGGCCCGGACGACGGGCTGGCCCGGGTGCGAAGCCTGCTCCCGCTGACGTTGACCTTGCATCTGCGCCGGATCGAGACGGACGCGGCCGCCGGCCGCCTCGCCGTCGCGATCACGAGAGACCTGACGGGCTGGGCGCGATGGACCGTGGGACCGGACCGTGACACCGGGGGGACTTGGGCGGCATACGAGCAGGAAGTCGTGGTCACCGCACCGCTGCTCGCGCGCATCGCGCCGCGTGCCGGTGCTCTACTGCTCGCCAATCATGAGGCGATGATGCGCTCCGGCGAGCGCGGCCTGCGCCGGCGCCTGAAGGAGCGAGCCTGCCGGTCAGGGGCGGCCGCGCCCCCAAGCGACGGCGACATCCGCCGGGGTGGTGAGCACCGCGGTCGTGCTCCGCTGTTTAAGCGCGGCCAGCAGGGTGTTGCGGCAGAAGTTCTCGGGGTGGCCGGTCCACCGGTTGCGCCAATCCGGGCTGGTGCAGTCCCAGGCGTTGGCTTGGCCCATGGTTCCGGACTTTCCGTCGACCACGCGATAGAGCTGCAAGATGCCATAGGTGCCGGCCGCCGGCCGCAGCACCTTCAGCATGTCCGGAAGTGCCGTGGTCCGGCGATCGGAACGGACCGGGAAGCTGTAGCACGGCAGGGCGGGGTTGTTGCACCGTCCCCCGTTGATCGAGTAGGTCAACAGTGGATAGGGGTAGGTCGTCGCGGCGGCCCTGGTGTTGGTCAGCGGGGTTTCGGTGTAGAGCCGACCGAAGCTGAAGTACTTTGACACCACGCTCTGAGTGGCCGCGTCTTGCATGTCATTGGGGTAGTTGAACAGCCCCCAGGCTTTGGTCTGGCCCTTGGCCTCCAGGACCGGAATGGTGGCGCCGCTCTCGTCGTACCGTTGTTCATCGGTGGTCAGCGTCGTCATTTCGACATAGTTCATGCCCTGGGAGACGGCCGTCCAGCCGTAGTTCGTGCGCAATGTGGCCAGGTCGTTCCAGGTCGGATAGATCACGCCCCGAATGCATGGTCGGCTGGTCGCTCCCATGCGATTGACCACTACCCCGGTGACGACCGTGGTGATTCCGATGGATTTCAGATCGGCCGCATCCTGAAGAAGGGTGCGCATGCCTGACGTGGGCGTGCACGCCGCGGTCCAGATCGACCGCCCGAACATGATGCTCAGGTAGCTCGGTGCCGGGGCATCGAGGGCGTGGCGATCGTCCGGCACCCGCTGGGCGCTTGCAGGCGTGGCGACGGCGGTCAGCAATAGCAATGGGACAAGGGCGCGGAGGGGTTTGCTGATCATTGTCATCTCTCGGGAATGGTCGACAGGGCGGGGGCCAAGCGCGGGCCCCCGCCCTGTCGACGTCACTTGGCGAACGAGTACAACTTGCCGCTGCCGACGGCATACACCGACGGCTGACCCTGCTGGTAGGCCGGGCCGGACAAAGCGTATTGGCCCGTTGTGTAGCTCCAGCTGGTGGCGCACGACGAGCTGAACTTGTAGGTCTTTCCGTTGGTGTTGGTGGCGTAGGTGCTGCCCGTGGTGGAGTCCGCCGCCGCGCGCGAGTTGAACGATCCGCCGACTGTGGCCATGCACATCGTGAGCCCATTGGAGGAGTTGATGCTGTAGAACTTGCCGTTGGCGCCGGTCAGGTAGACGCGGCCTTGGCCCTTTGAGCCCATGAGTTGTCCGGTGGTGCCCATATTGCGCGACCAGGACAGGGACCCGTCGGAGACGTTGTAGGCGTAGACATTGTTGCCCGCATCGGAGACATAGACGCGCCCGTCGTTGGGAGCCGAGGCCCGGCCGACGAGGTTGTAGCTCAAGGAGTGGTACCAGAGCGAATCGCCGGTGTAGGCACTCACCGCGTCGATGTAGTGGCCGTTGGCCAGCAGAATCACCCCGGCGTTGATGAATCGGGGCTCTTGCGCGCCGCTCACGCCGTAGACGTAGTCCCAGAGGAAGCTCAATGAGGTGTTGTAGCCGTAGAGCTTCGAGGCGTTCGGGAAGGCGGCGGCGACAACGCCATTGCCGTATGCCACGAGGGCGGGTCCACCTGGGCCGCTCGCCACGGCGAGCAAACCGCAGTTCGTCGCGCTCAAGGCGAGGACGTAGCCATTGGTGGTGCCGACGTAGACGCGGTTCGTGGCGGCGTCGACGACTGGGGCGAGCGTCGCCTGGCCGTAGTTCCCGCTGGTGCACACGAGCGACCCATTGGTCGTTCGTCGAATCTCCATCGTCTTGTTCGTACCGAGGACGACGGTGCCGGACTTGCCCATGGCGACGTTGAGATACGTCTTCCCGGTGCTGACGCTCCACCGAGGCGTTACGGGTGCTGAGGCTGATGCGCTCGCTGCGGCCGACCCGATGAGGGCCAAACCGAGAGCGGTGGCGATGCTGATCGTGCGTGTGGGCGACTTCATGGCTCTCCTCCAGTGCGCTGTGGCTCGGGAATCCCCGGCTCTTGGCAATCTAGACAGCGCGATCGCCGTTGTCTCGAAAACGCAGAAGTTGCCACACGGCATCCTTCGATAGCGCTCTATTACAGCAACACTCGTGATTCCAAGGCCCTCCGGATCGCCGACGAGCTCCGCTTGTCGCCGACCTCATAGAGTGGCCGTATGCCTGCAGACCAGCCCACCATCCTGGCCACCTCCGGCGGCTACCGCTATGGCACGCGGACGCGGATGGAGTTCGACAAGCTCGTGGAATATGCCGTCGAGCTGTCCGGGGTGACCGGACGCGCCCCGCGGGTGTGCGTCCTGGGGACCGCCTCCGGCGACCAGCGATGGTTCGCCGCCGAACTCGATGAGGCCGCGCGGGTGGCGGGCTATGACCTGACCCCGCTCCACCTCTTCCCGATGCCCAATGTCGACGACATCGAGGCTCACCTGCTCGCGCAGGACGTCGTGTGGGTCAACGGCGGCTCGGTCGCCAACCTGCTCGCCGTGTGGGACGTGCACGAGTTGCGCCCCGTCTTCCGGCGGGTGTGGGAGGCCGGCGTCGTGCTCAGTGGCGTGTCGGCCGGCTCGATCTGCTGGTATCGCGGCGGGTGCACCGACTCCTTCGGCCCCGATCTGCGCGCGGTCACCAACGGGCTGGCCCTGCTGCCCTACGACAACGGGGTGCATTACGACTCCGAGGAGCAACGGCGCCCGACCATTCACCGCCTCGTCGGCGACGGGACGCTGGGCGAGACGCACTGCACCGACGACGGGGTCGGTCTGCTCTATCGCGGAACCGAATTGATCGAGGCGGTGAGCGAGCAACTCGGCAAGGGCGCGTATGTCGTCACCCGCGGCCCCGACGGCACCGTCACCGAAGAGCGGATGGACGTTCGCGCTCTCGCGTGACGGCCCGGGCCGTGCGGCCCTTGCTACCGTCGGGCCATGGACGCGCTCCCCTTCTTCGTCCATGGCCGTAGTGTTCATCTGCTACCCAGGATTGGCGATGCAGGTGACCGCCGCCACCAAGGACGTGCAAAGGCGGCTGGACGTGCAGGACGACCAGATCAAGCGCACCGCCGACCGCGTCGGCGTGCCCGCATCAGAGGTCCGCGTCCTGCCGAGGTCCGCGAGGCGCTGCGCGGCGAGAAGATCCGCGCCATCAAGCCCCATCGCGACGCGACCGGCTCGGACCTGACATCTGCGAAGGAGGCTGTCGACCGGATCGAGTCGACCGGCGCCCAAGACACACCCTCGTGACCATGGGTCTGTGTGCGCGGCCCGTGATTGGCGTGCCAGGATCTGCGCATGACGATCCTCTACACCGCCGAAGCCCTCGCTACGGGGGCCGGCCGCAACGGACATACGCGCACCAAGGACGGCCACGTCGACCTCGACCTC
This sequence comes from Nostocoides vanveenii, assembly GCF_039531165.1. Taxonomy (NCBI): domain Bacteria; kingdom Bacillati; phylum Actinomycetota; class Actinomycetes; order Micrococcales; family Intrasporangiaceae; genus Nostocoides; species Nostocoides vanveenii. Next base: position 183,214 of record NZ_BAAAPN010000045.1, read on the forward strand.
GCCGTCCCCGTCGAGATGGGTGGTGCCGGGGGCGCGGCCAATCCCGAGGACCTCTTCGCCGCCGGGTATGCCGCCTGTTTCCACTCCGCCCTCCAACTGGTCGCGCGCCGCGCGAGGGTCGAGCTGGGCGAGTCGAGCGTCGGAGCGCGGGTCGGCATTGGCCCGACGAGCGGCGGCGGCTTCGGGCTGGAGGTCGCCCTCGAGGTGATCATTCCCGACCTGCCGGCCGACCAGGCCCAGCAACTGGCCGACGCCGCGCATCAGGTCTGCCCCTACTCCAATGCGACCCGCGGCAACATCCCGGTCACGGTGACGGTCGCGGCGGACTGACGTCGGTCAGCTCAGGCGCTCGCCGGCAAGCAGGGTCACCAGCCCCGCGAGCGAGAGCACGGCCAGGACGGTGATGGTCGTCGCGATGATCCCGCCGACCGTCGCGGGTGCGATGAAGCGGATGGCCAGGCCGACCACGATGACCGCGACCCACACCACCACCGAGAACGTATGCCGTGCCCTCGCCACGTCGACGTACGTCACCAACTGCACCACCGCGAGCAGCATCCCCGCGGCGGCGAAGGCGGGGGCATAGGGGGCAGCCTCGGCATACGCCGATCCGGCGAGGGCGGCCGTCAGTTCGGTGTCGAAAATCCAGGTGACGACGATGGCGAGGGCACCGACGCCGGCCACGGCGGCCAGCGCCAGCCGGACGGCGCGCCCGGAGGCGCTGCGCGCCGCTACGTGCGGGAAGACCCACAAGGCGATGAAGTTGGTGCCCCAGAAGGTGACCCGGGTGAAGAGGGTCAGGAAGGCATACCAGCCCGACGCGGTCGCCGGCAGCACCGCACGCGCGAGCAGGAGGTCGGCATTCAGGAGCGCGAGGAGGGCGCCCGAACCGATGCTGGCGCGCAGCAGGCCGCTCCATCCCGGTCGGCCGTCGTTGTCGCTCGCACCCTCCGCCGTATCGATGAGCCCGACGTCGATCGTCGATTCGCTGCCGGCGACCCACTGGTGCTCGGCGTCCACGGGCCCGGCGATCCCGTCCAGCCGATCACCGCCGCGAAGCAGCACGGCTCCAACGATGTTGACGGCGACCGCGGTAACGGCGGTCGCCCAGAGCGCGAAGTTCGGCCCGCCGCCCACGATCGCGGTCACGACGGCGGCGAGCGTGCGGCTGGCTGCGCTCAGGGCCAACAGGACGGCGAAGGCGATGTGGCGGCCGGACCCGAGCAGAATGCCGAGTTGGCCACCGACGTACGTCTGCGGCAGTAGCACGGCGGCCAGGCCGAAGGCCGGCCACCACGACGAGAGATGGAGCAGGTGCACCACGGCCGGCGCGGCTACCACGCCGACGCCCGTGGTGGCCAGGGAGACGAGCGCGGTTCGACGGAGTAACCAGCCGATCGCTCCGGCCGGATTCAGGGCCATCGCCCGGGTGGCTTCGAGTTGGATCCCGGTCGAGGTGACGGCCAGCACCACGGAGAGCCCGAGGAGGGCACCCAACTCGCCATACCGCTCAGGCCCGAGAGCACGGGTGAGCACGACGATATAGACGTAGCCGAGGATGCCGGAGGCGAAGGTTGCGACGGCGATGCTGGCCCCCGAGCGGGCCAGTCCCCGATCGGTCGTCCCGGTCGCGGTCATCGGGGCGGTGCGACTGGGGCCGGACGCTTGCGCACGACCAGCAGCAGGTTCCACGTGAGGATTTCGCGGACTCCGGGCAGCCGCAGGAGATGGCGGAAGGTGTCGGGGAGGTAGCGCGGCCGGGCCGCGAGGATCTCGATATCCGGGGTGCGTGTGGCCCACGTCAGGCCCTGGGCGATGCTCGTGCGGTGGATCGTCTCACCAAGGCGGTTCTTCGGCGGTTTGCCGTGCTTGCGCTCGTAGCGACGGGCCGCGTAGTCGCCACTGACCCAGTGCCACGGCGACGCCTCGTGGCCACCCCAGGGCGAGAGCCAGTTGGTGTAGCTGAGATAGAGCACGCCGCCGGGGCGAAGCACCCGGACCATCTCGTCGGCGACGCCCTCGACGTCCGGGACGTGCTCGAGCAGATTGCTGGAAAAGACGATGTCGATCGAGCCGGTTGCGAGGGGGAGGGCCAAAGCGGACCCGACGATGCCGCCGTCGGCGACCGAGGCAACGTGCGGGTCGTGATCGAGCGGCACATAGTGCGCTCCTGCGGCGCGGAAGGCGGCCGCGAACTGCGCCGGGCCGGCCCCGACGTCCACGACGATGCGGTCGCGGACCTCGACGTGCTCGCTCAAGGTCGCCAGCGAGTCCGCGGCGAGATGCCCGTAGAACCGATCGGGGTCGCTCTGCTCCACCAGGAAGCTGGCGAACAAATCCCGCGAGCGTCGCAGTCCCCGTCGCTGCCTGGTCGGGGCCGTCACGCCGCGGCCCGGCGGGCTGTCAGGCGCAAGGTGGGGCGGGTGCTCGGCGCGAGCGCCCGCAGGCCGAGGATGGCCGGGGCGGTCACGAGCGCGCCGGCCAGCACCGCACTGCTGCCCAGGACCCCGTCGGGCCGTCGAATGCCGCGCATCCGGGCCACCGACCCAGCGTCGGTGGTCAGGCTGTCCAGAACGAGTCGATCGACGCGAACGTCCACCAGATCGACGGCGCGTGCGGCCCGCGCGAGCGAATCGGCCGAGAAGAACCGGACGTGCGTCGGATCCTCGAGCATCCACCAGGCCGAACCATAGGTGCGCGGGCCCCACGAATCCCCGGCCGGAGTCAGGGCGACCATCCGGCCACCGGGTTGCAGCATGGTCGCAGCTTTGCGCATCGTGGCCAGCGGGTCGATGACGTGTTCGAGAACGTGCACCCCGACGACAAGATCGGCAGCGACCCAGGCGTCCGGGAGATCTTCGGCAGGGCCGGACCACAAGCGGCCGTGGGCCCGGACGAGTGGATCGACGCCGACATCGAGCTGCCCCGGGTCGACGCCCGACACAGCTGCGCCGGCGTCGTGGAAACGCCGCAACAGCCCGCCGGCGCCATAGCCGATCTCGAAGACGCTGCGGGGAGTGCCGTCGGCGATCAGCGCCCGGTAGGTGAGCGCGGTGCGCCACCGATCGAGGGCGGGATCGCCGCCATACGCCAGGTCGCGGTGGTGTGCCGCAGCCGCGGCCAGCGGCCGGCGGACGTGGCCGCATACGGGGCAGCGCTCGAGCGCGCCGCCGCCGAGGAGATGCCAGGGCAGCGTCGGTGTCGCGCAGATCTCGCACGGGCGGCCGCGTTCGAGCGTATCAAGAGGGAGCGGCACTCCGCTATCCTAATGGCGAGTAACAACCCGGCTGTGCCGCTGTCGGGCTTCCCGGAAAGGTCCCGACGTGGTCGACTGCGATCGCCTTGCCAGCAGGCCGCTGCGCATCCTCTATCTGTCCTGGCGGGACCGGGAGCACCCGGAGGCCGGTGGCTCCGAGACCTTCGTCGAGCGCACCGCCGAGATCCTCGCCGAGCACGGACACCAGGTCACTCTCTTCACCGCCCGCTTCCCGGGTGCGGCCGCGACGACCTGGCACGACCGGGTGCGCGTGGTGCGAGGCGGCGGCCGCTTCGGCGTCTATGCGCACGCGCTCAGGCACCTCGCGCGGCACCGCGATAACTACGACCTAGTCCTCGATGTCCAGAACGGCGTGCCCTTCTGGTCGCCCCTGCTGGCCCGTGTCCCGGTCGTCAACATCGTCCACCACGTCCACCGCGACCAGTGGCCGATGGTGTTGGGCAAGCAGCTTGGCGCCGTCGGGTGGTTCCTGGAGTCGCGGGTCGCGCCCTGGGCGTATCGCCGCAGCGACTATGTGACCGTCTCGGAGGCGACGCGTTCCGACCTCGCCGAGCTCGGCATCGCCCGCGACCGGGTGTCCGTCGTCTATTCGGGCAACGACCAGCCCGCGGACCTCGACTCGTATGCCGACATCCCCCGCACGGCCGAGCCCAGCCTGATGGTTCTCGGGCGGCTGGTGCCGCACAAGCACAACGAAGTGGCCATCGACGTCGTCGCCGCCCTGGCCGAGCGCTACCCGACGCTGCAGTTGCACATCGTCGGCAGCGGCTACTGGGAAGATGCCCTGCGGGCGCACGCCCAAAGCTCCGGTGTCGGTGACCGCGTGAACTTCCACGGCTTCGTCACCGAGGCCGAGAAGCACCGGCTGCTCGCCGAGTCCTGGGTGGTGCTGATGCCCTCGCAGAAGGAGGGCTGGGGTCTGACCATCGTCGAAGCCGGACTGCACGCGACCCCCGCCATTGCCTTCGCGTATGCCGGCGGCGTCACCGAGTCGATCGTCGCGGGCGAGACGGGGCTGCTGGCTGCGGATGTCCCCGAGCTGGTCGCCCAGGTGGACGCGCTGCTCGCCGACAACCAACTGCGTGGCAAGTACGGCGCCAACGCCCGCCGTCACGCCCGCTCCTTCAGCTGGGAGCGCACCGGCACCGAGCTCGAAGGCCACGTGCGCCGGATCGCCGTCCGCGCCCGAGGCTGAACCGGCCTCTCGACGGGGCTGAACCGGCCTCTCGACGGGGCTGAACCGGCCTCTCGACGGGGCTGGCTACTCGAAGTCGGCGAAGGCGGCGCCCATGCGGGCGCACTGGGTGGCGAGGTCGTGCTCGGCGAGCACGTGCGCGTGGTTGGCGGCCCCCACCGTGGCGCGGCGCGCCGGGTCCTGAAGCATCGTAACCAGGGCATCGGCGAGCGCCTCGACATCGTCCGCGACCAGCGCATTGCCGGGCGAGACGGCCTCGTCATTGGTGCCGCAGACCGTCGTCACGACAGGCAGGCCACAGGCCATCGCCTCCAGATAGGCCAGCCCGAGTTGCTCGGTCCACTTCCACGTCGGGCGCGGCGCGGTCGTGAAGACCGCCCCGGTGCGCAGGAAGCCGGGCACCTGGGCCGGGGGCAGGCTCCCGACGAAATCGACGCCACGCGCCGGGTCGGCCGCAGCCGCCTCGACCAGCCCCTGCAGCGGCCCCCGGCCCGCCACAGCCAGCCGAGCCTCCGGGACAGACCGGCGCACGATCGCCATGGCATCGAGCACCCGGTCGATGCCCTTGTTGGGGGCAAGGGGTGAGCAGAAGACGACGCGCGGCTCGGCGATCGGCTCGGTCGGCGGCGTGAACGCGGTGGTGTCGACGCCCGGCTTGACCACGCGAATCCGCTCGTCGTCGAAACCATTGGCCAGCAGGTGATCTCGCGCCGCGTCCACCATGCACAGCAGCAGATCCGCGTCGCGGCAGGAATCGACCGCCTGCTGATAGGGCGGCAACCGATAGAGCGGCTGGTCGGGCAGGTTCTCCCACGTGATGACCGCCTGGCGCACCCGGCCGCCACGCCCGCGCGCGGCTCGTCGCCAACGCGACGCCTGCCCGGTCACCAGGGAGCACAACTCCAAGGACGCCACCCAGTCGTAGGCCGCTGGGTCCTGATCGCCGACGCCGCGCGCCCACGCGAACGCGCCCGCCTCGATGAACCGCTTGATCGGTCGGGTGTAGGTCGTCGGCACCCAGGTGATCTCACCGTCCGGCGCTTCCCGGGCGAGCGCGGTGACGTGGGTCTGCGGCATACGGGACATCCAGTAGACCTCGCGCCGGGCCCGCTGGTCCGGCAGCGAGACCCAGAGCAGTTCGCGCGTCACGCGGCGGCCCGGTCCTTCGCCCCGCGGCGAGCGCCCCAGGCATACCCGCCAGCCTCCAGAGCGCGGAGGAAGACCATGCCGGCCGCGTGCGCGGGGTCCTTGGCCAAGCGACGCCAGTTGCGGGCATACGCGCGCAGGACGGTGCGGCCCTGCGCGCCGACGGCGCCGGCATGCTCGCCGGCGAAGGCGGGGATGGACCGGCCGTAGTAGTAGCGCTTGGCGAGCACGTCGGCCACGGTCAGCCGGCCCTCGTCGTGGTCGATGATCACCGGCGCGAGAGCGATCCCGGCGCCGTCCGCACGCATCCGCAGCCGCAGGTCGGCGTCCTCCGGCCCGGACATGGCCAGGTGGAAGCCGCCGCCGTCCACCAGATACGAGCGGCGGATCAGGCGCGGATTGTGCAGCCACGGCTCATCGAGATAGCACTCGCGCTCCAAGGCCCGGCAGGCCGTCCAGAAGCCGTCGCCGATGGTGCGCTCCGGCAGCGCGATCCCGGTGGCACCGGTCGTGGCGGCGGTGTCGACCGCGGCCTGAATGGCGTCCGGGGTGAGGAGCATGTCGCTGTCGAGCCAGAGCACCCACTCGCCCGCAGCGGCTGCGATCCCGGTGTTGCGCTGGGCGCTGCGCTCCGGCCCGGCGGTGATGACCTGGTCGGCGCGCACCTGGGCGATATCGGGCGTCCCGTCGGTGCTGTGGTTGTCGACCACGATCAGCTCGATCGCCGGATAGGTCTGCGCCCGAACGGAATCCAGACAGGCGGAGATCGTCCGTGCGTTGTTGCGCGTCGGGACGACCACGGTCACGAGGGCGGGTTGCTGGGTCATTGGGCGGCTTCCTTGGTGATGGGGTGTGCGCGCATCGCCCCGGCGAGGGCGATGACCAGCCCGGCGGCCGCGATGACGTGCGGTGTGCCGGAGTGTGCGTTGACGAGGGCGTCGACCGATCCCCACGCGGGGAGGGCGAGCGCGATCTGGGTGAGGCCGGCAAGGCCGACCAGGCCGGCACCGAGCACCAGGTGGTGTCTCGCGCCCAGCCGGTGACGGGTGGCCAGGGCGGCGACTGCCGCGATCAGGCCCGGCAAGCCGAGGGCGAAGCCCGCGGCCCCGACGAGAGCCCAGGGCCGCCAGCGGCGGGCGAACGGCCACGCGGGGCGGGCTGCCGGGTCGGCGACCACCGCCACGCGACCCGGCCGACGCCGAGGCAGCCACGCGACGACCAGCCAGGCGGCGCACCCGAGCACCGCCAGGCCCGATACCCAGGCGGCGCGGGTCGCCGCGCGTTGCGGGGCGAAGCGCACGTGCACCGAATGCCGGCCCGGCTCGCTGACGATCCACCCCACCGACCAGCCGTCGACGACGACGGGTGCGCCGAGCAAGTGGCCGTCGATCTCGGCGGTCCACCGGGCGTCATAGCCCTGCCCGATCTTGACGACGACCGGTGTGGTGCCGACATCGAACGTCACGCGCTGATCGGTGGTGCTCCCGCTGATCGAGAGCGCGCGTGCCGTGCCGGCCGCCACGGGCTCCAGGCCTTGCCGGTCGCGGAACGCCAGGGTGTCGATCTGATAGTCAGATTCGGATCGCATCGCGTGTGCGCCAGCGCCCAAGGTGACCGGCGAACAGCCGACCCAGGCGGTGCCCGGTGCCTGGCGATCGGCCAGCCGGATGGGGGCCGCCGGCCGCATCCGCAGCGGGAGGCCGTCGAGCCGCGCCACCGCGACACAGCCCCGGTCCGGTTCGAGCGAGGGGCGCAGCCCGGTGTCGATGTCGACGAGATGGGGCGCCCATCCGCTGCCGGACTCGCCCGAGAAGATGATCCGCACGGTCTTGGCGCGGACCGGCTCGGCCAGGCGGATGACCGTCGTGCCCGCGGTCAGCTCGGCCCGGGCCACGGTCCTGCCGTCCGCCACGATCCGGGCGCGGGTCGCGATCCGGCCGCTCTCGGCGCCCTGGGGCACCCGCCGCTGCGTCAGCGTCACCCGCTCCATCGTTCGGGTCGGGCCGGTGATCTCCCACCAGGCGCCTTCGACACCCGACGGGATCCACCCCGTCCGGTTGTCCCCGTCGACCGCCATCGACCCGCGCAGATCTGGGTTGTTCGCGAAGATCGAACTGACCCGGACCGACACGGACGGATCGAAGCCGGCCAGCCGGTCATACGTCGCCCAGGACGCGTCCGGCACCCGCACCGTCGCGGACGTCGCGAACTCGCGGACGTCGGGCAGGCTGAAATCGCGTTCCAGGGTGGTCTCGGAGTCGTCGGCGGCACCCGCCGCATTTCGTACCCGGGCGAGCAGCACATCCAGCGGCGTCGCCGCGACCTTCGCCCGCCCGGACGCGTCCAGCGAGGCGTATGCCGCGTCGAAGCTCACCGGGAGCCGCCCGATCCGCGTGACGGTGGGTCCGGGCAGGCCGAGTTCGGCGATTCCGACCAACGAATAGCCCTCGCCCCGGATCGAGTCGACCCGCAGGTGGACCCCATCGGCGCGCACCCCGCCCAAGTCCACCGTGGCGACGCCACTGTCCGGCAGATCAACCGTGGCCCTGACCCCGCCCGCGGTCAGGGTGACCCGGCCGATGTGCACCGAGCCGAGGGCCACGGGGCGAATCGTCACAGCATCGAGCGTCTGCGGCTGGGTAAACCTCACGTCGAGGGTGACCCCGGGTGCGCGCCGGAAGTCCCCGAACAGCCAGGCCGTCGCCGGGTCGCCGTCCAGGACATTGGCGGGCTCGCCATAGGGCGTCTCGAAGAAGGCCGCACCGCTCTGACTGGCCGTGACCTGCGGCCCCTGCTGCGTCAGGACCGTCTGATCGTCCGCGGCGCCGAGCGCGCGCGTCGCGGCCGGGGTCTGACCGGCGGGCAGTAGCGGCCCGAAGCCGGCGGTGAGCCGGCCAGGGATCACGCTCTGGCGCCGGTTGGTGTCGGTCAGCACCAGGCGGGCTGCCTCGGTGAGCCTGGCGGCGACGGTGGCCGGCGTGCTGGGGGTGGTGGTGTCCGCGGCGAAGCGCACCACCGGCATACCGGGAAGCAGCCCGGAGCGGGTGAGCGCGTCATACGCCCAGCCGTCGCCCGCCACCAGGACGTTGCCCGTGAGCGGCCGGGCCGAGACCGTGGCCGCCCGGTCGTGCACGTCATAGACGTTGAGGGGGGAGAGGAAGCCCTCCGGCCCGTATGCCGGCACCTTCCCGATGACATTCTCGCCCGCCGCGCCGTAGCGGCCCTGCAGCGTCAGGCCGGGGTCGGCGCCCAGGACCGCCGTCGTCGTCGCGGGCCGCGCGCCGCCGTTGTCCTCCCAGGTCACGTCGTGGCGCAGCAGCACGGTGCCCGCCCCGAGATAGCGCGCCACGGTGGAAATGGTGCCGGGGGCGGCGGTGGCGCTCGCGACGAGGTCGCCCAGGGCGGCGAGCACATTGGCGCCGGGGGGCGAGGTATTTGCCGTGGTCTCGGGGATGATGGCCTCGCGGGTGAGCAGCGAGTTGGCCAGGTCGTCGGGACGCTCGTCGGTCCAGCGGTAGGTCGGCCGGGCCTGGGCGGGCAGGAAGAGCACCCGGCTGGCGTGCGACTGGTCATCGAGCGCCGCCGCGGCCTGGCGCCAATAGGCGGGGATGTCGATCGGCGAGGTGTTGAGATTGCCGACGACTGCGGGATACGCCCAGCCGGCCGCCAAGGCCGTCACGGCGAGCGGCGCGACCCATCGGCGGCCTACTTCTGGGACCGGACGCCACCTCCGGGATCGGACCCACCAGATCGGCAGGGCGTGCCCGAGGGCGAGGGCAGCGCCCAGGGTCAGGACGGCACCGGCCTTGTTGGTCGTCCGGAAGGCCAGGAGCGGGCCGACGGTGTCGAAGAGCGTGGCGACGACGGCGGCGACCGGAGTGGGGCCGGCGCCGGCATACAGGCCGACCATGGCGATGGCTCCGGTCGCGATCAGCAGCGCGCTGGTGCGCCGCAGCACGGGGCCGGCCACGGCCAGGGCGAGCAGCGCGAGCACCGGCCAGGCCATCGACGCGATCACGATGACGGGATTGATCTGATAGGGGGCGAACTGCGGCTGCCATGGGCCGTCCGGGCCGACGCCGTAGAGGGTCCAGATGCCCAGGCCCCGCAGCACTTCCGTCAGCGAGGACACCCGGGCGATCCCGTCCACGGTCTCCGAACTCGCGACGATCTGCTGCCCGGTGGCGGCAGCGGTAAGCGACGGCACCAGCCAATACACCGACACCCCGGCCACGGCGATCGCGCTCTTGATCAGAACCAGGCCGATCCGGCGCCAGGGCAGCCCGTCGGCCCGGCCGACGATCAGGGCGATCGGGGGTACCGCCAGCAGTTGAAAGATCGGGATGACGGCGACATTCATGCCGCTCTGGGCGAAGAAGGCCAGCCCGACTACCGCGGGCCAGACCCACGAGCGGGGCCGGCGCAGGGCCCGGACCAGGGCATACGCCATCCAGGGCAGGAAGGCATAGGGGAGAAGCACGGCGAGGGTGCTGCCGCCGACCACGGCATACGGGTTGGCGAGATAGCAGGCCGCCGTCGCCAGACCGGTCCATGACGACGCCGAGGGCGATAGGGCACGCCCCAGGCGAGCGGCGCCAGCGGCGGCGATGAGCCAGAGTGCGACGTGGGAGATGGCGAAGATCGCCTGGGCGGACAGGCCGAGCAGGTCCAGCGGGGCAAGCGCCAACACGACCGGGGTGAGGCCGACGTTGAAGTTCGGCGAGCCGAGATACGGCGTGCTCGTCCACGAGGAGAAGTATTGACCGACCATGGCGGCCGGTGACTCGTAGATCTCGGGCTTGATGTCGGTATAGGTGTGCCCCCAACCGTTCGCGACCACCACGAGCACGACCAGCAGACCCAGGCCGGCCACGGCGAGCCGATGCGGCGTCAGGAGGCGATGTGGCGTCAGGGCGCGGCGCATCGAATCGACTCCGGGAGGGCGGGACGGGTTGGCTGAGTGGTGGTGGTCCGGTTGCTACCCTTGAGTAGGGATTTAGCTACCGTCGGGTAGGCAAATACTAGCTGGGCGCACGCCGCAGCCGGAATCCGCAGAAAGGGCGCTGCTGGCGATGTCCGCTCCCGTGCTTACCGCCGCGGCCCCGCGCCGGCTGAGCGGGCTGGCGCTCGGCGTGCTGATGACGCTGGCGAATGTCCTGGGGTATGTCTTCGTCCTGATCGCGACGCGCGCGCTCGGTCCGGCGCAGTTCGGCGCCTTCTCGGCGGTCAACAGCACCGGCCTGCTCCTGGCGATTCCGGTGGGCGCGATCCAGGTCGTCGTCGCCCGCCGGCAGGCGGTGCACCCGGGCACCGGCCTGCGGATCGCGGCCGGCCTCGGATTGGCGTTGGCGGTCCTCGGTGCCCTGGGCAGCCTGCTGGTCGTCGATGCCTTCCACCTCAGCGGCCCGCGGACCGTGGTGCTGGCGATGGCCAATCTGCTGCCGATGGCGATCACCGCCGCGCTGCAGGGCGTCCTACTCGGCCGGGGCCAGCTGATCGCCTTCGGGGTCTCGGTCCTGGCCACCGCCGTCGCGCGGACCGTCGCGGTCGCGGTGGTCGGCGTCCTGCACGGGAGCATCGACGCACTCTTCGCCGCGCTTCTTCTCGCGGGCGTCGTCGGCGCCGTGCTCCCGGCCTGGCAGGCGCGGCGCGAGTTGCGCGACCTGGCCCCCGGGCTCGGTGCGGGTGCGCTGCCGGAACTGCTGCGGGCCAACCGCACGCTGGGCGCACTTGTCGCCCTCTCCAGCGTCGACCTGTTGCTCGCGCGGCACTTCCTCACCCCGGACGATGCCGGCGCCTATGCCCTCGGGTCGGTCTTCAGCAAGGTCGTCATGTGGGGCACCCAGTTCCTCGCCCTGGGGATCGTGCCCGCCCTGCACCCGTCCACCAGCCGCAAGCGCGTCCTCGAAGCCGCCGGCTTCGTCGTCGCGATTGGCGCCGTGTCCGTGGTCGGGACGATGGCCACCGCGCCCCTGCTCGTGCGCGCGGTGGGTGGCGCGGCATACGCGCACGCCGACGGCATCATCGTGTGGTTCGTCGTCCTGGGCGTCCTGCTCGGACTCGCCCAGGTCCTGCTGTATGCCGGCATGGCCACCGACGATGGGCGCCTCGGGTTGGTCACGTGGGTGGCCACCGCCGTGATCGTGGTGGTCGTCGTCGGCTGGCAGCACCAGCACGCCTACCGGATCCTGGCCACCGCGCTGGTCGCGACCGCCCTCGTCGTGGCCGTCGGTTTCGCTGCGGTGCTCCTGCGCTCGCCGCGCGACCTGACCGAGGAGGAGTCCGCAACGGCCCTCAGCGAACTCGCCCCGGTGCTCGGGGGCGATCCGTCACTCGATGCGTGAGGGCTTCTTCGGATAGAGCTTCTTGGCCAGCGGCACCAGTTGCGGGTAGCGGTGCAGCGTGTGCCAGGCCGCGGATTCGGCCGGGCCGACGGCGCCGACCTGCGCGCGGCGCAGCCAGGAGACATCGCGACTGTGGCCGAGGCGCCGCTCGGCCGGGCGGACATACTTCAAGGCGTGCAATCCGTTGGCCCACAACGGATCTCCGGTCTGCGTAGCATCCCACCGGGCGACGACCTCCCAGCCGTCGTGCCGCGCGAGATAGCTGCGGTGGGCCTTCTGCACGACCGGCCAGGTCGCGTCGTCGACGAGCACGAGCGCCTCGTCGGCCAGCAGCGGTTCGACCAGGCCGAGGGCGAGATAGTGGGCGAGCGTGGTGTGCTTGCCGTCGTAGAAATAGACGCCGACCGGCTGCTGGATGACGCCCGGCTTGGCGAGCGTGACGAAGCAGTCGCCCTCGATCAGGCGCACGTCGACGCCCGCGGCGTGCTCGTCGAGATTCCGCTGCAGCTCGTCGCGGGCCTCCTGGCCGAGCATCCCGAACTCGAGGTAGTTCTCGCTGGCGTAGAAGGTGCACCCGCTGACGCCGATGACCGCACCGCACAGCGAGCGACCCTTGAAGGTCCCGACCTCGAGATAGGCCTCGCCCTCGGGCAGCAGCTTCGCCGCGAGATTGAGCACGGCCAACTCGTTGGCCGAGGTGTAGCCAGCCACCTGCTCGACGACGCGCGCGTAGGCGGGGTCGGCCGGGCCCACGGCCATCGGATCCCCGTCGAAGAGCGCAGGAACCTGGGCGAGAAAGGCGTCGACGTCCATGTGACCGGCTCAGTCGTCCAAGGCGGCCGGGTCGCGGGGCGACTCGGTGGTTTCGTCGTCGTCCGCGCCCACGCGGGCGGCGCGGATGCCGCCGCCGAAGAGCATCCAGCCGAGACCGCCGACCAGGATGGCGGCGATCAGGGACATCAGCGAGCGGAAGCGGTTGATCGTCGAGAGGTCCTGGCAGATCCCCTTGGCGAAGTCGTCGGTAGGCGGGTGGATCGCCGACCCACAGCCAAAGACGCCCTGCTGAGCCTGGATGTTGATCGGGACGAAGTAGTAGTACGCGGCGAGCAGGAAGAAGAGCACCGCGATGATCGTGGAAACCTTCGCGCCGGTGCTCATCCGTTCGCCGCGCATGACCGGCTGGGATGCACTAGACATACACACAGATTACCGGCGGGTACGGCTGCTCCCGACCATCGTGGCACCATTGCCCGGTGACAACCACGGCGCTCGCGCGTGGCGCGACGCTGGGGCGCACGCGGCATTGGGCCAGCGCGCACAAATCCCTGCGTTACCGGCCCGGCCTCGACGGCATCCGCGCGGTCGCGGTCCTCGCCGTCTTCGTCTTCCACGCCAACCCGCGCTGGCTGCCGGGCGGCTGGCTCGGCGTGGACGTCTTCTTCGTCCTCTCGGGCTATCTGATCACCACCTTGCTGCTGACCCAGCGCGCCCGCCTGGGGCGCATCGACCTGACCGACTTCTGGCTCGCCCGCGCGCGCCGCCTGCTGCCGGCGGTCATCCTCGTCCTGCTCGCCGTCGTGACGGCCGGCTTCTTCTGGACGTATGCCGCGCGGCGGGCCGCCCTGGCCGGCGACGCCCTGGCCGCCTGGTTCTATGCCGCGAACTGGCACTTCCTGCTCGGCGACGAGGCCTATTTCGCGGCGGTCGCCAGCCCGTCCCCGCTGCGGCACATGTGGTCGCTCTCGGTGGAGGAGCAGTTCTATCTCCTCTATCCGCTGCTGCTCGTGCTCCTGCTGCGCCTGCTCGGGCGCACGCGGCGCCTGGCCCTGGTCCTCGGTGCGCTCGCCGTGGCCAGCGCGCTGACGATGATGCTGCTGCACCACCCGGGAATCGACCCGAGCCGGGTCTATTACGGCACCGACACCCGCGCCCAGGAGTTGCTGACCGGCGCCGTGCTCGCCTCCTTGCTCTCGCCGGGCAGCCCGATCAGCCGCCCGGCCCGGATCCGCATCGACGACCTCAGCCGCCGGGTGGCGTTGCCGGCTCTGCTGGCGCTCGTGGCCTGCTTCACGCTGGTGCACGAGACAACACCCGGGGTTTTCGAGGGCGGCCTGCTGGCCTTCTCGGTCCTGACCGTCCTCGTCGTGGTGGCCGCGGCCAGCCCCAACGCCTCGCCGGTGCAGCGCCTGCTCTCGGCGCAGCCCCTGCGCCGGCTCGGCGTCATCTCCTACGGCTTCTATCTCTGGCACTGGCCGGTCATCGTCTTCCTCGACGCCCAGCGGATGCACCTGCACGGGCTGGTGCTCGCGGTGCTCCAGTTCGCGATCACCCTCGCGCTCTCGGGGTTGTCCTATCGCTTCGTGGAACACCCGATCCGCAGCCGCGGCCTGAGCGGCTGGTGGCCCCGTATGCCGCGGCTCGGCCTGCTGTCGGCCCTCGCGGCCGCGGTGCTGCTGGCCGTCCTCATCGCCCTGCTGCCGTCGAGCACCCGCGCGGTCGCCGGCGGCACCGACGGCTTGCAGTATGCCGCGCCGAGCTACACTCCCGGCGCGGAGCAGCGGCGAATCATGTTGCTGGGCAACTCGATTCCCTTCAGCGTGGCCGCGAGCTTCCCAGCCGGGACGTACCCCGACCTGGCCGTGGACCAGGACACCAACTTCGGCTGCGATATGTACGACGCCCCCAAGGTCGTCGACGGTCAGGTGCAGCCGACGACGCAGGCGTGCCGCGACTGGCGGGCGAGCTGGCCGGCCACGGTCGCGGCGCACCGGCCCGATGTGGCGCTCGTCTTCCTCACCCACCCGATGCTCGACGACATCGAGGTCGACGGCCGGGTCCTGACCGCGGGGAGTGCCGAGCACACGGCCTACCTGCGCGGCCAGTTGGACCAGATGGTGGCGTCAGCGAAGGACAATGGGTCCGCGCACGTCGCCGTGATGAACCTCGCCTGCCACCGGATGCCCAATATCGTCGGCACCTCCGAGCTGACCCGGACCAATGACGACGCCGCGGTCGGCGCGCTCAACGCCATGGTCGCCGACTGGGGTCAAGGGGCCGGCGTCCCCGTGCTCGACCAGTTCGGCCTGCTGTGCACCGGTGGCTACCACGACACGATCAACGGCATCCCGCTCTATGCCGACGGTCTGCACTTCTCCACCGAATCCGGGGCGATCTTCTGGTCCTGGCTCGCGCCGCAACTCCAGGCGATCGCGGCCGGCCGGTGACCCGCGCGATCGTCCTCGCGGGCGGCTTCGGCACCCGTATGGCCCCGCTGACCGCGCACCGGCCCAAGCACCTCCTCGAAGTGGCCGGCGAACCCTTCCTCGCCCACCAGTTGCGCTGGCTGGCCGGACACGGCGTCGACGTCGCCGTGCTCGCCACGTCCTACCGTGCCGAGCTCTTCGAGCCGGTCTTCGGGCCGGGAAGCGACGTCGGCCTGAACCTGCGGTACGCCGTGGAGCCCGAGCCGCTCGGCACCGGGGGTGCGCTGGCGCATGCCATCGCGGCACTGCCGGAGACCGCGCCCGAGGACCCGATCGTCGTCGTCAACGGCGACCACTTCACCCGGCACGACCTCGGGGCGCAGCTCGCGGTGCTGGCCGGCGCGCCGGAGGCCGACGCGGTCCTGTTACTGCGCACGGTGGCGGACGCCACGGCATACGGCTCGGTGGTCGCGGACGCCGGCGGCATCGTGAGCGCGTTCGTCGAGAAGTCACCCGACCCGCCGAGCCAGGAGGTCAACGGCGGCACCTATGTGCTGCGGCGCCGGGTCATCGACGCCATCGGGCCGGGCGTGGTCTCCCTCGAGCGCGAGGTCTTGCCGCGGCTGGTCGCCGCAGGGGGGGTGCGCGCCTACCGCGAGCAGGCGGACTGGATCGATGTCGGGACGCCGGCCGCGCTCGTGCTGACCTCGGCGCAGATCGTGCGCTCCCGGGGGCTGGAGCGGATCATCGGCGCAGGCGCGACCGTCGATCCGAGCGCGATCGTCGACGGGGGATCGGTGATCGGTGCCGATGCGCATGTCGGCGCCGGCGCCGCGGTGCACGGCTGCGTGCTTATGCCGGGGGCGAGCGTCGGGGCGGGGGCTCGGGTGCGCGCCAGCGTCCTCGGCCGGGGGGCGGTCGTCGGGCCCGGAGCGGCCCTGGAGGCCGGCGCGCTCGGGGACGCGGAGCGCTTCCCGTCCGCGGCTACCGCGGAGTAACCATCGCGGGGGAGGATGGGATACCGTCACCCCTTGCCGACGTCAGGAAAGGACCGGTTCGTGCTGCCCACGCGCTCAACTCTGCGGGCCCGCGCGCCCCTGCGGGTCAGCTTCGCGGGCGGCGGGACCGATGTGCCGCCCTTCCCCGAACGCGAGGGCGGGGCCGTGCTGTCGGCGACCATCAGCCGGTATGCCTACTCCACCCTGCGGCCGCGCGCCGACGGGCTGGTCACCGTGCAGTCGCTGGATTTCGGTGAGTCGGTGGACTTCGCCGTCGGCTCGCCGGTGGAGTTCGACGGGCGGCTCGACCTGCCCAAGGCGGCCATCCGGCACCTGCTGGAGTTCCCGCACGCCTTCGCGGCGACCGGCTTCGATCTCTTCCTACACACCAACGCCCCGCCCGGATCGGGGCTGGGGTCCTCAAGCGCGGTGATGGTCTCGGTGATCGCCCTGGTGGGGGCCCATCTCGGTGTCGATCTGACCCCGCACGAGATCGCCGAACTCGCCGTCCGCCTCGAGCGCGAGGATCTGGCGATCCCCGGCGGGCTGCAGGACCAATATGCCGCGGCCTTCGGCGGGTTCAACTTCATCGAGTTCGGCGCCGACGATGTGGTCGTCTACCCGCTGCGCATCCGCGAGGCGACGGTGCACGAGCTCGAACACAATATGCTGCTCGCCTTCACCGGCAAGACCCGCGTCAGCGACCACATCATCGAGGACCAGGTCAGCCGCTACGAGCACGGCCAGGCCGACGCCACCGCGGGGCTGCGCGCGCAGAAGGAGATCGCGCACGCGATGAAGCAGGCCCTGTTGCGCGGCGATGTGCCGGCCTTCGGCTCGCTCCTGGGGCAGGCGTGGGCCCAGAAGCGCAAAATGTCTGATCGCATTTCCACGCCGCTGATCGACGAGGCCGTGGAGGTGGCGCTGCGCAATGGTGCTCTGGGTGCCAAGGTCACCGGGGCCGGCGGAGGCGGCCACATGATCTTTGTCTGCGAGTTCGAGCGCAAGCACGTGGTGGCCGAGAAGTTGCTGGAGCTGGACATGACGGTGTCCGAGTCCAGCTTCACCCAGCAGGGCGTGACGACCTGGCGGGTGGAGACGGCATGACGCACGCGGAGCAGGCAGCCCTCGGGGGCGCTGCGGAGATCGCCCGGCGGCACGCCGACGCGCGCGCGGACTGGGTCCGGCTGGCAGCGGCGCTGGCCGAGCCAGGGCTGGTGGGAGCGGTGGATGCGGCCGGGGCGGCGGTCATGGCGGCGGTGGGGGGCGGGCATACGGTCCTCGTCGCGGGGAACGGCGGGAGTGCGGCGATGTCGAGCCATGTGGCCGCCGAGTTCGCCGGGCGCTGCGTGCGCGACCGGGACCCGCTGCCGGCGCTGAGCCTGGCGGAATCCTCGACATCGCTCACGGCCATCGGCAACGACTACGGCTTCGATCAGGTCTTCGCCCGCGGCGTGCGCGCGCACGGGCGGCCCGGGGATGTGCTGATCGTGATGACGACCAGCGGCTCCTCGCCCAATATCGCAGCGGCGCTGGCTGTCGCTCGCGAGCGCGGCCTGGTCACGATCGTGCTGACCGGGGTGCGCGGCGCGCAGCTGGCCGGCCACGCCGACCATCTCCTGGTGGTGCCGAGCGACTACACCCCGCGCATCCAGGAGGTGCACCTGATGTGGACCCACGCCTGGTGCGAAGCCGTGGACCACGTCTGGGCCCGCTGAGCGGTGAGCCGCCCATGATCGGGCCGGCGGGGGCGCTGGCGGCCTACGACATCGTCTTCCTCGACCGGGACGGGACGATCAACGTCCGCGAGGAGGGCGGCTATGTCGCCGCGGCCGAGAGCGTGGTGCTGCTGCCGGGAGCGGGCGAGGCGATCGCCCGCCTGAACGCCGCCGGCATACCGGTGGTCGTCGTCACCAACCAGCGCGGCCTCGCGACCGGGCGTGTGACCTGGGAACAGTTCGCGGCCGTATCGGCCGCCTTGGACGTCGCGCTCGCCGCGCACGGTGCCCACCTGGACCACACGGCCGTATGCCCGCACGATCACGATTCGTGCAACTGCCGCAAGCCGTTGGACGGGCTCTTCCGCCAGGTGCTGGCCGCCGAGCCCTGGGCCCAGCCCGAGCGATGCGCGCTGGTCGGGGACATGCCGACCGACACCGCGCCGGCCCGGGGCCTGGGGATGCGGGCCTTTCAGCTGGGGGTCGACGTGCCCGATCTCGCGGGGGCAGTGGAGATCCTGCTCGGCGCGTAGCGTGCGGGTCAGAATGGGTCGTAGAGGCTGTCGTGCCCGGCTCGGCGCGCGAGGCCGCGAAGCTTCAACCTCAACAAGACCTTGATGCCGATATTGCGCGCCCACCAGGGCAGTTGTGCCAGCAGGCGAAGCCGGTCCGACACGCCCGGTGAACCGAGCTCGAAGACGGCCATCGATCCCGTGCGGGTGAGGAATCGCAGCGGCGACCCGGGGCGCAGCAGGGGCAGGACGCCGAGCGTGACGCCGACCGAGGAGAAGCAGTCGTGCACGAGCAGCCGGCCACCCTGGCGGACGTGCGCGGCGAACTTCAGGTCGTCCAGCACCGTCAGGACGTCGTGCTTGCCGTCGACGAAAAGCAGGTCCAGGGGCTCGGTCCAGGTCGGCCGGACGGCGGTGGAGTAGTCGGCGACGAGGCGGACACCGGCGGCCACGCCGGCCCGCGCCAGGTGTTCCTCGAAGCGTGAGCGGGTGACGGGGGAGCCATATTTCCAGTCGTCCACGAAGGGGTCGACGGCGACCACCTGGCCACCGGAGTCGGCCAGCGCGGCCGCGAGGACCACCGTGCTGCGGCCCTGATAGCTGCCGATCTCCAGCACACGCGCCCCGGGTTGCAGCCGGCGGGCCTCGTCCCAGAGCAGCCGCGCCTGGTCGGGGGTCAGCCAGCCCGGAATGTCCTCGGCCAGAGTCCAGGCATCGGCGAACGAGCCGAAGCGCATCATGCGGCGCTCGCTTGGCGATGGGGCACGGGGGACTCCGGATCGGGATCAGAGGGGCTCGGGTCGGGTGGTCGGCGGGGACGATTGTGGCACGGTCCGCCGCCGGCTGTTACCGACAAGTAGGAAGCCCGGCCCGACACGGTCGTCATACTCATGCTGTCCACCAAGGAGGTCCACGATCACCGCCCCTGTGCCCACGGCCGACGCGCGATTGCGCCGTCACGCGCCGGACCTCGTGGCCCTCCTGCTCGCGCTCGCGATCTGTGCCCCCTTCCTGCGCCGCGGCACGGTGATCGCCTACGACCTGGCCTGGTCCCCGCGCCCGCGATGGACCCCATTCGTCCGCGGGATCGGCATTCCCGCGCCGCGCGCCGTTCCCAGTGACGCGGTGGCCGTCCTCATCGGCCGTGTCACCGGCGCTGGGCTCGCCCAGGCGCTGATCCTGATCGGCATCCTCACGCTCGCCGGGGCGGGCGCGGCGCGCCTGCTCGCCCAGCTCGCCGGCCCGATGGGCCTCGCCGGCCGCACCGGTGCCGCGGTCGTGGCGATCTGGAATCCCTTCGTCGCCGAGCGGCTCGCGATCGGGCACTGGACGGTCCTCTTGGCGTATGCCGTGCTCGCCCCCCTCTGCGCTGCCATCGTGCGCGCCCGACGTGCCGACGGCTCGTTCGCGCCGGTCGCGGCGTGGCTGGCCCTGGCCGGTGTCGGTGGGGCGAATGCCCTGGTCATTGCCGTGCCATGTGCCCTGGTCTTGCTCGCCTGGCCCGCGCGATCCGGCGAACGCCCACGGCTATCCCGCGTGCGAGCCGCGTGTGTCGTGGTCGCGCTGGGCACCGGCCTGGCCGCCTGTTGGGCGCTGCCCGCCCTGGCCGCGCAGGTGACCGGTGCCGCGAGCGGGGCTGCGGCCTTCGGGGCGCGGTCGGACACGGCATACGGGCTGGTGTTGTCGCTCGTCACCGGGGGTGGATTCTGGAACGGCGCCGGTCAGGCGGCCGCGCGCGGACCCTGGCAACTGACCGGCATCCTGACCGCGCTGGCGGTGGTCGCACTCGCCGCCGGTGTGCGCCCATTGCTGCGAGGTGCTGCGCGGCCGCTGCTCGGCGCGGCCGTGCTCGCCTATCTCGTCGTGCTGGCGAGCGGCGTGCCCGGGGTGCGCGACGGCTGGGCGTCGGTGATCGGCGCGGTGCCGGGCGGCGGCGTGCTGCGGGACACGCAGAAACTCCTCGCCGCCTGGATGCTACTGACGGCGTTGGCCGCCGGCGTGGCGATCGACCGGCTCGCCGGATCGCCACGCCTGGCCGGGTGGCGGCCGATGCCGGCCCTGGCCGCCGTCTTGGTCCCGGTGGCGCTGCAGCCCACCCTGGTCTGGGGTCTGAACGGGCGGCTGACGCCGGCGGTGGTGCCCACGGACCTGCTGGCGACGACGGCGACGCTGTCCCGCTTGCCCGATGGTCTGGTCGGCGTCCTGCCGTGGGGGCAATACCGGCGTTACCCCTGGAACGGCAATCGCGTCTCGCTGACGCTCGCCCCGCGGTTGGTCGACCAGCAGGTCCTCGTCAACGACGCCCTGCCGACCCGGACGGGCACCATCGCCGGCGAGGATGCGCGCGCCACGGCGGTCTCCCGAGCGATCGCCACCGGGGAGGATGCCGCCCTGGCCCTGCGCGGCCAGGGCGTGCGCTATCTGCTGATCGAGGCCGATGCCGCTGGCGATCCCACGGGCGCCGATCAGAATCCGGCCGTCGGCGGCGTCAGGACCGAGCACGGGCTCACCGTCCCGGCGAGCCTGTCCGGCGCCACGCCGATCGCGAGCGGGCCGAGCGCCGTGGCCTACGACCTCGGACCGGTGGCCGGCGGCGTCGAACCGATCCGTCCGAGCCTCGTGGCCGGGTGGGCGATGACCGTGCTGACCTGGGCATTCGCTGCCGGATGGGCCATCGCCCGTCGCCATCCGCGCCGGTCCGGACGGGGTGCCGCCCGCCCCTGACCGGCCGCGCAGCCACCGGGTCCGCCGGGCCCTCGGCGTGGCGTCTAGAGCGTGTTGGCGTTGGGTGCCGGAGCTTTGCTACTCTTCGGTATATGTCGACGACTTCCACCCGCCGGCGCCGCCGAGGCGGCGCTGCTTTCATTACGGGCGTCATCCTGGCCCTCGCGGCGAGCTGCGGCGGGGTCTCGGCGATCACGCCCGGCGCAAACCAGGCCCCCAATACGCTCGCGAACTACGACGAGCCGTAAGTCCTGCAGGCACCACGGCCCCCTTGCCCGGATGGGTGAGCGGGGCCGTTGTCATGCCCCGCCAGTCGGTCATGCCCCGTCGGGCTGTCCTGTCCCGACGAGCAGCCGCTCCCAGGCATCGACCGTCTCCGACCAGCGAAACCGGCTCACCCAGTTCGCCGCCTCGGCGCCCAACCGCGCCCGCAGGTCCGCGTCGGCCAGCACCGAACGCACGGCGGCCGTGAAGGCCGCGCCGTCCGGTTCGCACAGCAGCCCCGTCTCGCCGTCCTTGATCGAGTCCCGCAGACCCCCCGCATCACGAAAGGCAACGGCCGGCGTCCCGTGCACGCCGGCCTCGACGACCACCAGTCCCCAGCCCTCCTTGACCGACGGGAACGCCAGCACCCAGGACTGAGCCAGCAGTCGGTGCTTCTCGGCCTCCGAGACCTGTCCGGTGAAGGTGACGTGCTCGCTGATGCCCAGCCGCCCGGCATACGTGCTCAGGGTCGGCGCCCACCAGCCCGAGCCGACGACGTCGAGGCGCAGGTCGGGAAACTCCGGCAGCAGGGCGGCGACCGCGTCCATCGCCAACTCGACCCGCTTGTGCGGCACCAGCCGGCCGAGCACCGTGATCAGCGGCGTCGCCGACCGGGCCACCCCGGCGTCGGCGACGACGTCGGTGCCATTGTGGATCACCGTGATCCGGGCCGGGTCGACCCCGAGATCCACCAACTCGGCCCGGGTCGAATCCGACACGGCGACATACTCACTCGCCGCATAGACGCGTGGGGCGACGCGCGATTCCAGCCACCAACCGACCCGCGCCGCCCGCTCCCCGACGACGATCGGCCACTGCTCGCGGTGCACGTGATGGATCAGGTTGATCACCCGCGTGTTGCCGACGAGGGGGGAGAGGAAGGGCACGCCGTTCTGGACGTCGATCACGACATCGGCCCGCTGCCGCCCGGCCAGCCGCGAGACCAGCGCCCGCGGGAAGACGCCGTAGTGCCCGCCACGCCGGGAGTAGGCGACCCCGCCGACGACCTCGTCGGGCAGGCCACCGGGATAGGCGGCCGTGCGGATGGTCACCTGGTGGCCACGCGCGGTCAGGCCCTCGGCCAATTCGCTGAGGTACTTCTCGGCGCCGCCGGCCTCGGGGTGGTGCTGGTCGCGCCACGACAGGCACAGGATGCGCAGGTGGCGGCGACTCACTTCGGTCCTCGGCGACGGGCGACTGGGCGGCCGTACCATGTCCGGGTGCAGCCTGGGCAGACCCAAATTTACCGCACGGTAACTGCCGCGGCGAGCGCCGAGGTGCCGTGACGCCTCCGCATCCGGGAAGTCGTGACGTCGGGCCGGCCACAGACGCGGGCCTCGCCGAAGCTTCCGTCAGCCGACACGGGAGGCGGGAGCCGCGCGACCCGGCTTCGGCGCTGACGACGCTGGCCGGCCTCGCGCTGGTGTGGACGGTGGCCTGGTCCACGCCGGCGGGCCAGATCGGCGAAGACACCAAGAACGACCTCTACGTCGATGCCTGGGGGCTGATGCGGCGCGCCCTGCACCTGTGGGATCCGCAGGTCACCTGGGGAATGCTGCAAAACCAGGGCTATGGCTACCTCTTCCCCATGGCCCCCTTCTATGCGGTGCTCTCCGAGGTCCTGCCGGTATGGGTCGTGCAGCGCCTGTGGTGGACCGCGCTGCTGACCATCGGCTACCTCGCGATGCTCGCGTTGCTGCGTAGCCTGACGGATGGCCGCCTGGGCGCCGTTCACGTCGGTGCGCTCGCCTACACCCTCGCCCCCCGTGTGCTCTCCACCCTCGGGGCCATCTCGCCGGAGGCCCAGACCCAACTGCTGGCCCCGGCGATCCTCCTGCCGCTCGTGCTCGCGGGCCGAGGGCGCCTCGGCCCGCGCCGGGCGGTCGCCCTCTCCGCCGTGGCGATCCTGCTGTGCGGGGGCGTCAATGCGACGGCGACATTGCTGGCCTGCGTCCCCGCCGGGCTGTGGCTGATCACCGAACGCCGCTGGTGGAGCCACGCGTTGACCTGGTGGTGGGCGGGCGCCGTGATCGCGTCCACGGCCTGGTGGCTCGGGCCGTTGCTCCTCCTGGGTCGCTACAGCCCGCCCTTCTTGACGTGGATCGAGAACGCCAACGCCGTCGTCCAGACGGTAGGGCTGCTCGACGTCGTCAAGGGCACGACCCACTGGCTCGGCCATCTGCTGGTTCCCGGCGGCCCGTGGTGGCCCGCCGGCTGGGCCCTGACCGATAGCCCGAGCGTGGTCGTGGCCACGACCATTCTCGGGGGGTTGGGGCTGGCCGGCCTGGCCATGCCGATCCGCCGCCGCGGCTTCCTGCTCGCGACCCTGTGCGCCGGTGTGTTGCTTATCGCCCTCGGTCACGAGGGTCCCCTGGCCAGCCCGATCGCGGGGGCGGTCCGTGACGCTTTCGACGGTCCGCTCGCGCCCTTCCGCAATGTGCACAAGGCCGACCCGCTGGTCCGGCTGCCGCTGACGATCGGCCTGGTCAACGCGCTGCGTCACCTCGCTCGCGCCGTGGCTCACCTGACGTCCCCCCGCGCCGAGGCAGCCGGCGCCCGCCGTGTGGTCCCGGCGCTTGCGGCGGGCCTGGTCGTCATCGGGGCCGCCCCGGCGCTCGGGGGCACGGTCGCGACGCGGGGGACCTTTACCGGCATGCCCACCTACTGGCGCGATGCGGGGGAGTGGCTCGATCGGCATACGGCCAATGGCGGGGCGGTGCTGCTGCCGTCGGCGAGCTTCGGCGAATACACCTGGGGCCGCACCATCGATGAGCCCCTGCGTTCCCTGACCACCGCGCCGTATGCCGTGCGCGACGCCGTCCCGCTCACCCCGGCCGGCACCATCCGCTTCCTCGATGAGATCACCCGGCGCGCCCAGAGTGGCCGCGACCTGCGCGGCGTCGGCCGGGCGCTGCTGGCCGCCGGCGTCAAATATGTCGTCCTGCGCAACGACCTCGCCACCGACCTGACCGGCGGACCGCCCGTCGCCGTGACCCGGTCGGCGCTCCTGGACAGCCCCGGCATCAGCCGGGTCGCGGGCTTCGGGAAACCCCAACGCGATGTCACCGGCACCCCGGTCAGCCCCGTCGAGATCTTCGCCATCACCGGCACGGCATCCCCCCGGCTGACCCTGTGGCCGGGGGCGTCGATCCCCGTGGTCGCGGGCGCGAGCGAGGCATTGCCCGCGCTCCAGGAGAGTGCGCTGGCCGGCGGCCCGGTGCTCTTCGACGGCGATGCCACCCCGCGCGACGGCACCGCCCGCGTCGAGACCGACACCTTCGCCGCCCGCGACCGCTACTTCGGCACCACGCGCGGACAGGACGTCACCCGCATGCTGACGCGCGCCGAGGCCGAGGGCGCCGCCGACTACTTTCCCTGGCCCGCCCCCGGCTTGCGCACCACCGTGACGTATGGCGGCGGCCTCGCCTCGCTGACCGCGTCGTCCGCCCTGTCCGACCGGCTCACCTTCGCCGGGCTGGTGCCCGCCCGCCGCCCGTATGCCGCTCTCGACGGCGACTCGGCCACCGCCTGGCTGACCCTTGGCGATCCGGCGCCCACCTGGACCGCGACCTTCGCCGCCGATCGCCGCATCGACGCGATCGAGATCCGGCCCGCCGCCGACCGGCGCCGTTTCGGGTCGGTCGCCGCGGCGACCCGGGTGCGGGTCAGCTTCGGCGGCCAGTCCATCGACGTCGACCTCGCCGTGCATGGGTCGCGGATCGCGCTGCCCGCCAACCATGGCCGAGAACTCACCATCACCATCGTGCGCACGAGCAGCGGCGACCCCGGCCTCGCGCTCACCGGGCTCGCCGAGATCGCCGTCCCGGGTCTCGACGCCCGCGAGATCGTCGATGCACCGGCGCCCGCCACGTCCGGGCCGACCGGTGGCTTCGTCCTCAGCCGAGACCCCGAGGCCTTCGACGGCTGCATCCGCAGCGCCGCCGGCTACCAGTGCCTCGAGGGCAGCGGCTGGCCCGCGGAGGAGACGGGGGAGCTGCGGCGGTCGGTCTCCACGACAGCGGCCTCGACCTACGCCATGTCGGGGACCCTGGTCGCCGACCCTGCGCACCCATCGCCCTTGCTCGCCCTGCCCGGCATCGCGAGCATCACCGCCAGCAGCACCCGGGCAGCCGGGCAAGTGGGGGCACCGCGCGCCGTCCTGGACGCCGACCCCGGGACGGCCTGGAGTCCGGCGATCGGTGACCGCGATCCCACCCTGACCATCCGCTTCACCGCGCCCCAGCTCGTCGCCGGGCTTCGCGTCCACGCCCGGGCCGACTGGCTGGCCGAGAACGCGCCGATGACGGTGGCCGTCACCCGGGACGGCCGGCGCACCGTGGCGGTGCTCGGCATCGACGGGCGGATTGCGCTGCCGGCGATGGCGACCACCGCCTTGGTCCTGCAATTCATCCCGGACGCGGGCACCGACCACATCACGGCCCTGGAGCTGGCCGGCGTCGACGTCGCCGGATTCGCCCCATCGCCACCCGGTCCGAGCGTCGGCGTCGCGTGCGGCGGAGGGCCGAAGCTGCTCGTGGGCGGGACCACCATCCCGACCGCGGTCATCGGTGAGCGCGCGGCCGTGGCCGGCGCGGGCACCCTGGTCTGGCAGGCCTGTGCGAGCGCTCCCGTCCCGAAGGGCACCACCGAGGTCAGTGTGGGCAGGTGGCGCGACCTGGTGCCGGCCCAGCTCGTGGCCCGCGCCGACGCGGGCCCGGTCGCCGGCTCCACCGCTGCCGCGGGCACGGCTCCCGAGGTCGTGGCCGCTGCGGACGGTGGCCTGACTGCGAGGGTCGAGTCCGCGGCATACGACCGGTTCGTGGTGCTCACTCAAAATGCCAACCCCGGCTGGCGGGCCCGCGCCGGGGGCACGGCCTTGGTGCCGCGAACCGTCGACGGCTACCGCCAGGCCTTCGTCCTGCCGGCCGGTGCGGGTGGCGAGGTGGTCATCGATTTTGCGCCGGACCGTCCCTACCGGCGCGCGCTCGGGGCCGGCGGTGTGCTCGGGCTGGGGGTGCTGGTGGCGGCGACCTGGCCCGGCCGTCGGCGCGTCGTGCCCGTCGACGAGGGCGGCCCCGGCCAACCCACGCGTCGCGGCGTGCGCGCCCTGGGCGTGCTCGCGCTCGGCGCATTGCTTGCCGGTATGCCAGGTGCTGTCCTCGCCGGGCTCGTCCTGATCGCATCCGGCCGGGGCCGGCGACCCGGTGATGCCGCGGCTGATCACGATCGGGCGCCGCAAGAGCGACCCACGACCCGGGCAGTGGTGGCTGCTCTCGGAGGCGCGGCGACACGCCAGCCGGCCCCGGTTGTCGTGGTGATCCTGCTCACCCTGGCCGGCGCCGTTCAGGCGGGCTTCGCCGATGGCACCGGGCCTGGGGCGGCATGGGTCGAGGCGACGACGCGCACGCTCAGCCTGGTGGCGCTGCTGATCGTGGTGGCTGCGGCTCCACCTGCTCCCCCGCCGCTGGGGACCGGCGGCGCAGGGACGCCCAGCGGATCGCCGGAGCCTCGATCCAGGCGAAGCTGATGGCTGCGAGGGCCATGGTGATCGGGACACCGATGGCCAAGAGTGCGGCCAACCCGCCGCTGAAGACGTCGACGCCGGTCACGGCATAGAGCCCGACGAAGACCGGGACGTGCCACAGAAAGATGCCGTAGGAGATCCGGCCCACCCAGACCACGCCCGGGCGAGAGAGCCAGCCCGTCCACCAGCCGCGCGAGCCGAGGACCACCGGCCCGAGCAGGGCGGCGGCGAAGACGCAGGAGAGCAGCATCTTGGTCGTCAACTGCCATCCGCTAACGATGCCGAGCGTCAGCAACCCGGCCACCGGTGTGGTGGCCAGGGCGTAGACGGCGGCGCCCAGAGCCAGCACGGGGCCCGGTGCGGCCATCCAGGCGCGCAGCCGGCGGGCGAGCGGATGCGACTGCCGGACAACGGCTTCCGCGAGGATCATGCCGATGAGGAAGCTCGCGCTGCGTGCCGGCAGCCAGCGCTCGTAGGGCGTGTCCACGCGCAAGTCACCACTGGGTGCCAGCCAGGTGCAGGCCAAGGCGAGAGGAAGCAGCGCCGTCAGCAGGGTCAGCGGCGCGTCCGCATTCCGCCGCCGCACGCGGTGCAGAAGTGCGGCCGCAATGGGGAGCACCGCATAGAAGGAGAGTTCGGTGGCGATCGACCAGGCGGGGGAGAAACTGGGGATCTGCGAACCGGGCGCATAGATTTGCAGCGCCAGCGCGTGCAGCACCACATCCCGCGCGTCCGGCCGTGCGGCCACGCAGACAACCAGCAGCACGACCCAGTAGGCGGGGAGCACGCGCGCGGCCCGGCGCAACAGATAGGTGCCGATGTCGAGCCGCTCCCCAGGGGCGCGCAGGAAGCCGAGGTGGAGCAGATAGCCGGAAAGCGTGAAGAAGAGGGCCACGCCGAAATCGCCGCGTCCCAGCAGCGCACCCCAGAATCCGCCCGAGTTCACAAAACCGGTCAGATAGGCCGCGTGGGTGAGCACGACGAGACCGACCGCAACGGCGCGCAGGCCGTCCAATGCGGCGACGTGCGCGGGGAGCACGGCACGGTGGCGGTGCTCCGAATCCATGGCGGGCAGCATACGGACGCGGTCTGGCAGCGACGCGGAGGTTTCCATCCGTCCTACTCGCTGGTAGCATCTGCCGACCACTGCTCCGGCCGGCCGGCCCCCCATTAGGAGAACGACCTCGATCATGCGGAAAATTCTCGGACCGCTCCTGCTTGGCCTCGGTGGCTTCCTGCTGACCACTGCCCTGATGGTGGCGCTGTGGGTGCCCGGGCAGGTCAAGAAGACTCCGCTCGACGTCGACAGCATCACCACGCTCCTCGGTGATGCGAGCTATCTCGGCAGTGACCGGGCGCCCGTCAAGGCGACCAGTCACACGGTTATCGACGGCGACGCCTCGACCGGGGCGGTCGCGGTCTTCCAGAGCTTCACCTGCCTGATGTGGAATAAGGACGGCAAGGCTCCCAACTGTGTCAGTGCCGAGGCCGCGGACACCCGCCTGATCAACGCGGGCGCCGACAACTTCGCCACCGACCGGGTGACCGCGGAAGCCGTCTCCGACCAGGAAAAGTTCCTCGGCGCCAATGCCTCGCCGCACGAGGGTCTGATCAACAAATTCCCCTTCGGCGTGGAGAAGAAGACCTACCCCTTCTGGGACGGCATCCTCAACCGGGCTGTGGACGCGGCGTTCGTCGGTGAGGAGAAGCTCGACGGGCTCAGCACCTACAAGTTCAATATCAACGTCCAGGACCAGCCTGCTGAGGTTGCCTCCGGCGTGCAGGGCAAGTACTCCGACGACAAGACGATGTGGATCGACCCGGTCACCGGCTCGATCATCAAGCAGGCCGAGAAGCAGGTCCGCACCCTCGCCGACGGTGGGTCCGCCCTCGACATGAACCTCGCCTTCACCGACGAGCAGGTGGCCTCGAACGTCTCCGACGCCAAGGCCAACGGCAACAAGCTCGGCCTGGTCGGCAAGATGCCCTGGATCGCCGGCCTGCTCGGCCTGGCGAGCCTGGCGCTCGGCGCCCTGCTCGTCCTGGGCAAGGGCGACGACGATGATGTGGCGCCCGCTGCTGCGGCTCCGGCTGCAGGCACGACCGCGGCAGGCGCCACCACCGTCGGCACGACGCTGCCGCGCGGCACCGACCCGGCTCTCGACACGACGGTCCGCCGCCCCGGCGCTCCCGGCGCTGGGGCGACGGCCCCCGACGCAACCCGGCCGCTGCCGCGCCTGGAGCAGGGCGGCCCGCTCTTCGGCAGCCGTGACCCCAAGGACCCCGAGAGCGGTTCGGGCATCAATCTGACGAAGGGCTGATCGTCCAAGCTATGCGTGTCGTCGTCACAGGTGGCGCCGGCTTCCTTGGCTCCCACTTGTGCGAACGACTGCTCGCGCGCGGGGACCAGGTCGTCTGCCTCGACAACTTCCTCACGGGGACGCCGGACAATGTCGCCCAACTGCTCGAAGTCCCCGGCTTCCGGCTGTTCCGCACCGATGTCACCGACTACCTCCACGTCACCGGGGATGTCGACATCGTGCTGCACTTCGCCTCGCCGGCCTCGCCGATCGACTACCTCCGGGTGCCCATCGAAACCCTGAAGGTCGGGTCCATCGGCACCTTGCACGCGCTCGGCCTGGCGAAGGAGAAGCGGGCCCGATTCGTGCTCGCGTCGACCTCGGAGGTCTACGGCGATCCGGAGATTCACCCGCAGCCGGAGTCCTACTGGGGTCACGTCAACCCGGTCGGCCCGCGTGGCGTCTACGACGAGGCCAAGCGGTTCGCCGAGGCGCTCACCCTGGCCTACCGGCATACGCACGACGTCAACACCGGGATCCTGCGGATCTTCAACACCTTCGGGCCGCGGATGCGGCCCAACGACGGACGAGCCATCCCCAACTTCATCCGTCAGGCCCTCGCCGGCGAGCCGGTCACCGTCGCCGGCGACGGGTTGCAGACCCGCTCGATCTGTTATGTGGACGACCTCGTCACGGGGATCCTCGCGATGGCCGATGCCGACCACCAGGGTCCGATCAATCTCGGCAACCCGCACGAGTTGTCGATGCTCGACCTGGCCCGGTGGATCGTCGACCTCACCGGCTCGAGTAGCGAGGTCGTGCACATCGAGCGCCCGGTCGACGACCCGACCGTGCGGCAGCCGGACACCACCCTCGCGCAGCGCCTGCTCGGCTGGACTCCGCAGGTCCCCGTCGAGGACGGCCTGCGCCGCACGATCGCGTGGTTCCGAGAGCAGGACGAGCGCCACGCCTTCAGCGCGCCGCCGCTGGCCCCGGAGACCACCGAGCAGATCCTCCACGGCTGACCGGTCGCCCGGCCCAGGGCGGGGTCGGGTCAGAGTGGTTTAGCGCCCGCCTCGCGGTCCGCGGCGAGCGCGGCCGCACCCACGATGCCGGCCTCGTTCTGCAAACCGGCCGGGATGATCGGGGTGCGCAGTTCCAGATAGGGCAAGAAGCGGTCGGCCTTGCGAGAGACGCCCCCACCGACGACAAAGAGGTCGGGCCACAGGAGGTCTTCAAGCCGCTTGTAGTAGGGCTGGAGCCGCTCCTGCGCCCACTCCTTGTATTTCAGGCCCTCGCGATCCTTGGCGCTCGACGCCGCTCGGGTCTCGGCGTCGTGGCCATTGACCTCCATGTGCCCCAGCTCGCAGTTGGGGATCAGGACGCCGTCGTGGATCAAGGCGATCCCGATGCCGGTGCCGAGCGTGGTCAGGACGATCAGGCCCTCCTTGTCGGCCGCTGCGCCGAAGCGATCCTCGGCGACCCCGGCGGCGTCGGCGTCGTTGACCAGTAAGCAGGTGCGGCCGAGCGCCTTGGAGAAGATGTCCTCACCGGCGGCGTCGATCCACGACTTGTCGATATTCGCGGCGGTCCGCACGATCCCGTGCTGGACGACGCCGGGGATGGTGACGCCGATCGGGGCACCCTTGGGCAACTCGTCGGCGAAGGAGTCGGCGATCTCGTCGACGATCGCGGCGACCGCGTTGGGGGTGGACTTCTCCGGGGTGGCGATCTTCAACCGCGGGGCGAGCAATTTGCCGGTGGCGAGGTCGACGGGGGCGCCTTTGATCCCCGACCCCCCGATGTCGATCCCGAGCGCGACCTTTGCCTTGGCCATGTCTGGTGCCCTTTCGCCGTTGCGAGCGTGCCTGTCGTCGGGTCGAGGGTAGTGCTTCCACCACCGGCATGGCGGGGCGGCCGGACCCGGGTGGATCCGGGCACCCCGACCAGCCGGATCATGCCCGTTCAGCGACGAAGATGACCGTGCCCGGCAGGACTGCGCCTCGGGTCGGCGACCAGCCACCCCACTCCTGGGTGTTGCGCTCTGGCCACTCCGGCTCGATCACGTCGACCAACCGCAACCCGGCGGCGACGATCTCGCGGACCCGCTGCCCGAGCGTGCGGTGGTGCTCGACGTAGGTCAGGCGCCCGTGGTCGTCGCGTTCGGCATAGGGGCGGGTGTCGAAGTAGCTCTGCACGACGGTCAATCCCTCGGGCCCCGGTTCGTCGGGGAAGGCCCACCGGATCGGGTGCGTCGTGGAAAAGACGAAGCGGCCGCCGGGCCGCAGGACACGCGCCGCCTCGCGCATCACCCGAGCCGAATCCGCGACGAAGGGCACCACCCCGTAGGCCGTGAAGACCGCCGCGAAACTCGCGTCCCCGAAGGGCAGGCGCGCCCCATCGCACTGGACCAGCGGGACGGACGCGTGCGTGCCGCCGCCCGTTCGGCGCCGCTGGATCCCTACCGCCTGCGCCAGCATCCTGCCGGACAGATCGCTCGCGACCACCGGCACGCCCTGCCCGGCCAGCCAGCGCGAGCACTGCGCGGCACCGGCGCCGATCTCCAGGACCGGACCGGACGGCATACCGGCACCGGTGAGCAGGCGTAACTCGTCTTCGGTCCAGCCCTCAGGCCCCCAGACGAAGTCGTCGTCACCGAGGAAGGCGCCGTGCTCGGCGTAATAGTCGCCGGCCTCCCGGTCCCACCAGGCGCGCTGCGCGGCGACCGACTCCGGCTGGGTCACCGCATCCCGGCTGACGTGCACCGATTCGCTCATCCGGCTCCTTCGCGACGCTTTGACCACGTATGGACGCGGCCGATAGACTTACCAGGCACTCGTGTGCGCTCTCCCTGGTCCCGGTCGACATCGCTGATGTCTGCCCGCACCCGGGGGAATCGTATGCGGGCGCACCAACACCCTGTCCGCACTATTCCCTGTCCACATCAAAGGTTCCCTGCACATATGACTGCAACCACGGTCTCCTCGACCGCCCCTCAGATCGCGATCAACGACATCGGTTCCGAGGAAGAGCTTCTGGCCGCTATCGACCAGACCATCAAGCATTTCAATGACGGCGACATCGTCGAAGGCCGCATCGTCAAGGTCGACCGCGACGAGGTCCTCCTCGACATCGGCTACAAGACCGAGGGCGTCATCCCCTCGCGTGAGCTGTCGATCAAGCACGACGTCGACCCCAATGAGGTCGTCAAGGTCGGCGACGAGGTCGAAGCCCTGGTTCTCCAGAAGGAGGACAAGGAAGGTCGGCTGATCCTGTCCAAGAAGCGTGCGCAGTACGAGCGCGCCTGGGGCACCATCGAGCGCATCAAGGAAGAGGACGGCGTCGTCAAGGGCTCCGTCATCGAGGTGGTTAAGGGTGGTCTCATCCTCGACATCGGCCTGCGTGGCTTCCTGCCGGCGTCCCTCGTCGAGATGCGTCGCGTCCGCGACCTCCAGCCCTATGTCGGCAAGGAGATAGAGGCCAAGATCATCGAGCTCGACAAGAACCGCAACAACGTCGTGCTGTCGCGCCGTGCGTGGCTCGAGCAGACCCAGTCCGAGGTCCGCACGACCTTCCTGCGTGAACTCAAGCAGGGTCAGGTGCGCTCCGGTGTGGTCAGCAGCATTGTCAACTTCGGTGCGTTCGTTGACTTGGGCGGCGTCGACGGTCTCGTCCACGTCTCCGAGCTGTCCTGGAAGCACATCGACCACCCGTCCGAGGTCGTCGAGGTCGGCGATGAGGTCACCGTCGAGGTGCTGGACGTCGACATGGACCGCGAGCGCGTCTCGCTGTCGCTGAAGGCGACCCAGGAAGACCCGTGGCAGCACTTCGCCCGCACCCACGCGATCGGTCAGGTCGTGCCGGGCAAGGTCACCAAGCTGGTGCCCTTCGGTGCGTTCGTCCGCGTCGCGGACGGCATCGAGGGCCTGGTCCACATCTCCGAGCTGGCCGAGCGCCATGTGGAGTTGCCGGAGCAGGTCGTCACCGTCGGTCAGGAGATCTTCGACAAGGTCATCGACATCGACCTCGAGCGTCGCCGCATCAGCCTGTCACTGAAGCAGGCCAACGAGGACGGCGCCGGCCAGGTCGAGTTCGACCCGACCCTCTACGGCATGGCCGCGGAGTACGACGAGCAGGGCAACTACAAGTACCCCGAGGGCTTCGACGCCGAGACCAACGAGTGGCTCGAGGGCTACGAGAAGCAGCGTGAGGCGTGGGAGAAGCAGTACGCCCAGGCGTTCGCCCGCTGGGAGGCGCACCGCGCCCAGGTCGAGGCCGCGGCCAAGGCCGACGCAGAGAGCAGCGAGACCGCGGGCGAGACCCAGTCCTCCTACTCCTCCGCCAGCGGCTCCAGCGCCTCCGCGCCGGTCGCCGAGGGCACCCTCGCCTCCGACGAGGCGCTCGCCGCGCTGCGCGAGAAGCTCACCGGTAACTGAGGCACCGGGCATACGGGCACGTATGCCGTGTGCCACCGAAACGGGCCCGGCCCCCCTCGCGGGGGGACCGGGCCCGTTCTCGTGCGCCGAGGCAGCGATCAGGTGCCGGACGGCTTGACGCCCCACGCCTCGGCGACGGTCGCCGCGTCGGTGACTTTCACGGTGGAGGGGATGGCGTCGATCACGCGCAGGAAGTCGCGCACGCAATACAGCTCGGCATCGCTGGTCCAGTGGGTGTTCTCCGCGCCGGTGCAGTTCCATTGCGCGACCGTGCCCGTCGTGCTCGTCCCGGTGACCAGGCGATACCACTGCATGGTGGTCCACGCGCCCGCGGCGACACGGGTCTTGGGAATAAGCATCGCCGGTGTCTGATAGGTGGACGAGGCGCCCGAGGTCGAGCAGGCCAGGGTCGTGTCCGCGCAGCGGCCGCCGTTGACCGAGACCGTGGTCTGCCAGTTCGGCCACAGCGCGCCAGCCGCCTGCGTCGTGGTCGTGTCGCCGTATTGCCGGCCGAAGGCGAAACACTTCTTGACGACTTGGGTCTGGATCTTGTCGGAGTACTTGTTGTTCGGGTAGGCGAACAATCCCCACGCGCGGGTGTGCCCGCGGCGCGCCAGTGCACCCACGGATCCGCATGCTTCGGCGAGCTGCTCGGTGGGCGTCAGTGTCGTCATATTCGCGTAGGTCATGCCAGCGCTGTTGAAGGTCCAGCCATAGACCGTCCGCAACTGGGTCAGATCGTTCCACGAGGGCGAGATGACGTAGTTGGAGAAGCACGACTGGCTGACGCCTTGGCGCTTGACCACGACATTGCCCGACGCCACCTTGCCCCGCTGCTGCAGGAGGGTGGCGACCCGGCCGAGGGTGACGGCATTTTGCAGGGGCTTGCAGAGCTTGTCTGCCGACACCCACTGGGTGCGGCCAAACTGGATCGTGAAATAGGGCGTGGTGTCCCGGGCGCCCGGAGCGCCGACAGCCGCAGCAGTGGCTGCGGCGGTGGCGGGAACGATCGGTGCGACCTTATCGAGAGGCTTGGCGCTGGCGGCTCCGGCGATGGCGGTGGCACCGAGGGCCAGGCCGAGGACCCCGGCGCGGCGTGCTGTGGACATGAGGCAGAACTCCTAAGAGATCGCGCGGATAGGTCAGGGTCGTCGGGTGGGTCGGGTGTCCCAGCGGTGGGTCGTCCAGGCTCGGCGGAGCAGGCTTCGGGTGATGATGACCGCGTT
>NZ_BAAAPN010000046.1:0-32762 GCF_039531165.1 Nostocoides vanveenii
CGGCTCCGCCCTCGGCTTCCGCAACCTCACCAACTACATCGCCCGCTCCCTACTCGAAACCGGCGGATTCAGACCACAACTACACCCTCGTTTGGGATGAGCCCCTTAACCAAGACGGCGCAATCGACCTGCTCGACGTCGAGGAACTCCTTCGCCACGATGCCAACGTCATCACACCGTTGGAGGGCGACGGCAGCTTCGACAGTCCCGAGTCACTGGCGCTCCTCAGCGAGGCGGACGTGGTTGTGACCAACCCGCCCTGGAGCCTCATCCGAACGTTCATCCCGCTGCTCATTCAGCATGGCAAGCAGTTCCTGGTTCTCGGCGACCAGAACTTCATCACGTACCGCGAGGTTTTTCGGGAGATCGTGGCCAACAAGCTTTGGTTCGGCTACAACAACGGTGGCACCAAGTGGTTCCGGGTACCCGACGACTACGAGATCAAGACCGAGTCGCGCAAGAAGATCGTCGACGGTGTCAAGTACTTCTCGATGGGCCGCGCCTACTGGTTCACCAACCTCGACACGACCCGGCGGCACGAGATGCTGACGTTGTACAAGCGCTACTCGCCTGAGGAGTACCCCACTTACACCAACTACCCCGCGATCGAGGTGGGCAAGGTTTCCGAGATCCCCGAGGACTACCAGGGCGAGATGGGTGTGCCCATCACGTTCCTCGACAAGTACAACCCGGCGCAGTTCGAGATCATCGGTCAAAGCATCGAACTGGCCGAGCCGATGTCCAGGTACGCCACCAAGGAGGAATACGCCAGCAAACAGGGCAAGGTGGTCGGGGGGACGGGCAAGTTCTTCGTCCCTGTTGGGAACGGCAAGCATGAGGGCGTGTACCAGCGTGTTGTGATCAAGAGGATCGGAGCGTGACTCTGTGAAGATCGACCTGAACCGCATCCCTATTCGCGAGGTCGTTAAGGACTACTCCGACGACGGCGAAGGCGGCGTCCGCGGCTACGAGGGCAGCCTCAATATCCGCCCTCCGTACCAGCGCGAGTTCATCTACGACGACAAGAAGCGTGAGGCCGTCCTCCAGACGATCCGGCGGGGCTTCCCGCTCAATGTCATGTACTGGGCCGTCAACGACGACGGGACGTTTGAGGTCCTTGATGGCCAACAGCGCACTATCGCACTGTGTCAGTACGTTGCCGGGGACTTCTCGGTCACCATCGACGGTCGTCCAATGGCCTTCCATAACCTGACCCAGCCGCAGAAGGACACGATCCTCGACTACGAGCTGATGGTCTACCTCTGCCAAGGTGACGACAAGGAGAAGCTCGACTGGTTCGAGACGATCAACATCGCTGGCGAGCGACTGACTCCCCAGGAGTTGCGGAACGCCGTCTACACCGGCCCATGGCTGAGCCACGCGAAGTCAATCTTCTCGAAGACCAACGGTCCGGCGTACGGCCTTGCCTCACGCTACGTCTCGGGCTCGCCCATCCGCCAGGAGCTGCTCGAGAAGGCGCTGAAGTGGAAATCTGACGGCAAGATCGAGAACTACATGTCCGCTCACCAGCACGACCAAAACGCCAATGAGTTGTGGGCGTACTTCCGGGCGGTGGTGCAGTGGGTCCAAGACACCTTCACGACCTACCGCAAGGAGATGAAGTCCGTCGAGTGGGGACCGCTCTACGACGCATACCATAACGAGCACTTCGACACAGACGACCTGGAGCGTCGTACCGCTGACCTCATCCAAGATCCAGACGTTACCAAGCACCGGGGCATCTACACGTATCTACTCACGA
Source organism: Nostocoides vanveenii (assembly GCF_039531165.1). NCBI lineage: Bacteria > Bacillati > Actinomycetota > Actinomycetes > Micrococcales > Intrasporangiaceae > Nostocoides > Nostocoides vanveenii. The sequence continues at coordinate 1,763 of NZ_BAAAPN010000046.1, forward strand.
GCGACCCACGCCATTTGAGCATCCGTCAGTTCGATACTCGGGAGAGACTGACTGCGTACGAACGGCAGGGCCATCGCTGCGCGAACGGCACCCACTGCAAGACACCGGGAAACGACAATGGCCAGATGCAGTTCTCCATCGAGCAGATGGAGGCCGACCACATCACGCCGTGGAGCAAAGGTGGCAAGACCATAGCTGATAATTGCCAGATGCTCTGCATTCCATGCAACCGTGACAAGGGTGGACTCTGAATCGAATCAACATAAAGTCTGGCAGATTCGCGCCCAAGAGCACGTACCTCAGCCGTTGGAGCGCGCTACTTAGGCCGCTTCGCTACTGCCGCAAGCAAAGAGGCTTAAAGGGTGTGCATCACGAGCTCTCCGCGCCCTCCTTATCGGCAATTTCCCACTCCGCGAGTTTCTCTCGAGCACGCCGAGCAACGCTGGCCACTCCGCCGGATGCCACAAAATCGATGAAATCAGGCGACCTCTTGATGTTCGCCACCTCCTTGAGAGTGGCAATATCAACTTCTGGATCTTTAACTAAGACCCGTACTCCCGGCGGGAATGCATCTGACATGGATCTCCTTCAGTTCATAGAGCAATTCTATAAGTCTTCGGCGTTGCCTGTCAAGGCTTTGCGCAGCTTAGAAATTAGCCCGGCGACCTCGTCGTCGACGAACGTCATATGCACGATTGCCCGTTGACCCCAATAGGACCAAATGAGTACGGTGTTAATGATACTAAGGACCGCGATGGATACCCAGGCGTAGTGAGAGAGCGTTGCCGGTGAAAGTCCAACTATCGAAAAGAGCCAGCCGTCGCCTGAAATGAGCGCGCGCGGCGAGCCGCCAAGGGTAAACTGGAGGAATCCAGCCAATGAGAGGAGCAGCGTCAACGTCGCGCTGAACCGCGTCGCCACCGAGCCGAATCGTCGCGGTTCGGTGAGGAACCCCGACCATCCAAGGATTGCGCCGGGGGCGGCCATCAAAAGAGCGACTATGTCAGTTGCTCCAGCTTGTGGGTGTGCGGCCATGCGAGACGCAGCGACCAGTACCAGTGTGGCAGCCAACGATGAGAGTCCTGCGGCGGCAAATGATCCTGGTGGCCGTTCGTCGAATTCAACCGCAACGAAAGGTGACTCGTTCCAGCCTTTCGGCCCTCCTAATGGCTCGGCCTGCATATCCCGTAAGTAGAGGTGGGCGTACCTCTGGCCGCGACGCGACCTGAACCTTCGGTACGCCAGCCTTGTCCCTAGCGCTGAATAGTACCGCTGGCGAGAGAGATACGATCCATCAAAGCCCATGATTTCGAGATGGTAACTGCCGGCGCGTAGCGCCTTGCTGAGTGGATACACGATATCGCTCGGCGACATGCCATAAACTATTCGGAGTGCGTTTCCAATCCGTAACCCTAATGCCCCCAGACCTGTTGTGGGCACGCGGAGGAGTTCCCTCGTACGCGGTGCCAGCATGTGGCGTTCCCGCGTCTCAATGACCAGCATCCCACCAGGCTGTATTTGCGTCCGATCAACCGCTGCATATATTACGTAGTGCGTTGCCAGCGTGGCTACGATCAACTCGAGTAGATCACGGTAGGGAGATTCGTCAAAGTGTTTGCGGATCCTGTTGCGAATCTTTCGCCCACGCCGGCGCCGCGCGATTCTCTCCTTCGTCGGGTCTATCGGTATTGAATTTTTCTGCAATGAGCGTCGGCTGGAAACGATGCGTCGTATCTGTGGGTGCAATGACGCCTCGTATCCGAGGTATTCCTCGTGATTCCTGGACGCCTTAATGGCAACTTGCCGCGCCACAATCGAGGCAATCTCGACGCTCTCCTCGAAGCTGGCTGTCGCGCATTCACTTCCTGCAATGGTCACGCTCAAATCGTCGTGGAGTATCCCCTTCTCGGAGAGGATCAATGGAACGTACTCATTTGCGGGGCGCGTATTCTCGTTTTCTGAGTGCTCCACCGAGGGCATGTGTATCGTGTAGGCGGTTCGGACGTGAAAGGCCTTTGTTAGGGGTGATACGTGCTCTTTGATACGGACGAAGAGCATTTCAGGGACAACTAGTCCTATCAGAACTGCCGAGACGCCTACCTGGGACTCGTTAACCGGAGTCTGATGCGCCAGCGTGGTGTCCTGAGGCGACTGGAAGGTGTCTTGGGCCCGATCATACGTTGCTCTTGCAATTGCACCAGCCGTTGAAAGGGTCAATTGAATTCCGGAGGCTACGAGTGCGCCTGCCGATAGCCACCAAGATCTATTTGCGACAGCGGCGAGAAAGGCAACAATTGTGATTGAATAGCCCAAGGTCCACCGGAGCTCGTGGCGGCCCGGAGCCAAGCCTGACGTCGTTTGAGTGGGCTTGGGCGTCTTGGACGCACCTTTAATGCCCAGCCAAACGGCGATCACCGCCAGGAGACGTTTCATATTTTGAGCCCCCAGTGGGTCCGTTGCGTGCCGGTGGAATAGCGAGTCATTTGTTCGGCCTGGGTGCGATCGTACGAGTCATGGCAATCCTGCAATTCCTTACTGGCATGCCCTGCGGAGCTTCAACGGGTGTGTTGCGGTGAGCTGCGCGCGATTAGCATCGGTCGAGGCGGAGTGCCCGTTCGCCGGATCGAGCCTACAGCGAATTTCCGTAGCCTCATCTGAGATCAGTAATGTCTATGCTCCTTTCGTTCACATCGAGCACCTCCTTCTCTCTGGCAACCCCATTCGGAGCAGGCCTGCAGGTCTGCCCAACACACCCTTGCCGCGTTCAAGCTGTACTCGACGAGCCTCGTCCACTCTGGCTGGATGTCAACGGTTACTCCGGGGGTGAACTCCATCGAAGTCTCTGGATATCACGCCGCTGCCCCTTAGCCCATCACGAGACGGTAGCCGACTTTGTCCCGGTTCGCCACGGAAGGGCCTAGATGTGTGCGCGTGTCGCCTTGCCCTCGGGGACGTTCGTCTGCCCTCGTGATGTCATAGCCACGTTCACAGCCCTGACCAGCGGCTATGCCGGCTCTGTGTCGTCGCCGTTCACGCTCTCTCGTTGACAAGTCCTCAACATCAGGGACAATCTGGCCGGCGAGTTCTGAGCGGAGCATCTTCACACATCACGAACTCACATGGCGACCAATGATGCTCTCGCGCTTCGCGAGGTAGACCAGGCAATCTCCACCGCCACCCTCGCCCGATGCACCGACACCGCGATCTTGCACCCCGGCACCTCGGGCATGGGTCCGGCGAAGCTCAACACCCGCATCGGCGCATCCCGCCCGGTCACGGCAAGTGTCAGCCCGTGCCGTACTGTCACGTTCGCGAGCAGGTCTGGCGTCAGGCACATCCACTGCGTCGTCATGCGGTACTCGCCCTGTACCGCCTCCGTGGCCGGGTGGGCGTTGAGGTCCACCTTGAGCTGCTGCGGATCGCCCTCGCTGTCCATGACCCACAGACTCAGCTCTGGCCGGCAACTGGGCAGCGTGGCCAGCACCATCTGCTCGATGGCGACCATCAGCCCGGCCTCCGGGCTGTAGTCCAGCCGGATCCCCAGTAGTTCACGGCCAAGCCATCCTTGGATCTCCGCCAAGTACGTCAGGTCGTCCGCCAGCGCCGGCATGCCGAGATTGCTCCAGCGGCGAGCCGTCCGCTGGTCGCGTGCCTCACCCTCGCTGAGCTTGTCGGCGACCACTTGCAACCGGTCCAGGACCCGTTCCTCTCGGGCCAGAATCGAGAGGGCTGCTGCTGCCTCGTTGCGGTTGGCCCGCTCGACGTAGCGCCGGAGCTCACGGCGCAGGGCAAAGAAGGCATCAAGCAGGTCGCCAGCGCCCATGACGTCGACCAGTGCTGGGTACTTCGCGAGCTTCTGCGGCGTCAGGAGGCCCTTGGCCCGACGAAGGGCAAGGAGCTCGCCCAGCACGCGGCCACGGAGTTCGGGATCGCCCGTCGCCTCCGTGCTGCTCGAGGCGACGCCGTCCACCTGCCCATCCACCTGATCCTCCTTCATCCACCCGGATGCACTTTCTTGTCACGACGCGTCCGCTGCTACTCCATCAGGCTCCTTCTCATCGGACAACCCAACCTCGGGTAGTCCACAACCCGAGAGGAACCTCCCCATGTCCCACGAAGTCCAGCGCTGGGCCGACACCCGCTCAGGCCTTACCAGCATCATTCCCTCCAAGGAAGAGCGGCAGCACTCTCGTGCGGTCGCAAACCTCGTCCGTGAAACCAAGTTCGCCGGCCTCAAGGTCGATGCCGAAGCTGCCGTGACGGGCCGCATCATGGAACGCACCGTCGACCTGGACCAGCACCGTCGCTCCCTAGCAAACGGTGACCCTGTGCTCGATGCCGTCCTGACGCGGATCGAGATCGGTTTCGTCGACAAAGCCCTACGTCATCAGCGCAACTTCGGATCGGCGTTCCCGTCATGAGCGCCGGCATCATCACTGAGCTGCTTGTCGGTGGAGCGACTGGCGGCCTCGCTGGAAGCATCGCAGGTGCGGCTGTCGTATTGGGTGTTCGTTGCAAGGCGTCTGGCCCGACGCGAGTCAAAGCCTTACGACGCCGCAAGACCAGCTGCCGCGCAGCCCAGCGCGAGCAGGCCGGCACTCGGCCCAGTACGGATCACAGGACGCCGCCCGCTCACGCTAGTGGGGAAGACCCGGTGTGGCGAGAGCACCTTGACGCGGCCCTTCGGCACCGCACCATCCTGCGCGAGCAGCAGGTTTCGGCATATGCCGACCAGCTGGCCGCTGGCGACGCCGAGCTGCGTGACCGTCTTCGCCGGTTCGAGGGCAGGTCGTGATGGTTATCGTCGCACTGCTCGTCCTGCTCGTCATCGGCGTTGTCGTCTCGTTGCTCGCCTCGACGTCTCCAGCGCATCGGGACCAGCGGCGGGCGAAGCACCTTCGATCCCAGGTTCGCCAGACCGATGCAGCCATCGGCCGCGACCACCAACGGGCCAAGCGCGCCATGAATGACGCGGCAGGGCAGTCCTGGCGCAATCGGTTCGAGTGATGAGTGACGACCAGAACCCCGGCTCGTGGGTGAACAGGTTGCTCGGCTGGAGCCTGTTGCTGCTCCTGGCAGCCATGGCCCTGGAAGGCACTGTAGCTATCCTGCGGGCGATCTGGGCACCGCTGACCATCTTGCTTGGGGTGGTCAGCGGTGCCGGGCTGGCATCGTGGCTCGTGGCCCGCGGACGCAGGTTTTGACGTGCAGCCCTCGTTGCTGTTGGCCAGATATTGGCCTGTTCCGTCCGGTGTTGTGGAATCTGCACATCGTGAACAAAAGCATTGTGGGTTGCATTTGGGCAATGTATAACTAAGTGAGACAGGCATTGCATTCGGGCAAGACCGCGCCGCAGGCGTCGGGGCACCCGTGCAGATACTGCAAGACAATCCGGACGCTCAGATCCGCTCATGGCCGCCATGCCGACGTGAGCCTGGTTTGTCATGTCCAAAACCAACCGTAAGGAAAGGAGGTTCGCCATGCCATCAAACGACAATTCCATCGCTACAGATATCGAGAGTTCGGATGAACATGAGTCCGATTGGACCAACACCGATCCGCGCATCAAGGGCATCCGGCGCGCCCGCCGCGCCGAAGCAGTGAAGCGACGCCGTGCTCACGCCCAAGAGGCCGCTGCCAGCACTGAGCCGGTCGCGGCTCGGCCTCGCCGCGGTAGCCGGCTCAACCCCAGGCAGATCTCGTTGCGCGCTGGCTTGCGTGATCGTCCTGACGCACACCGACTGGCCCGAGCCGTGCTCGACCTGGCCGTGGCGCAGACGGAAGCCGAGGCACGCCACGCCCAAGCCACTTCGAAGACCGCCGACCCGGAGCAGACCCATGACTGACGGTCATGACCTCACATGGCGTCGACTCGCCCTGGCGATGCCACTCGCGCCAGACACCGCCGTCTCGGCTATCCAGGCTCTATCGAACATGCCGGGGCAACCACGCCTGGTACTCGAGGCCCGCGGACATGCTGGTCGGGTGACGTGGTGGCAGGGCGCGACAGAGATCGCCGCTGACTACGCCGTCGCAGCGCTGCGGGCACACATCCCCGGGCTTCGTAATGACCGCCGTAATCGCATCGACTTCCATCGTGAACTCCTTCACGAGGCAGCAGCGACGCTTCGGCTCACCGGTCATCGCCAGACCCCACTGGCCGTTGACGACATCACCAAGGTCGAGGCCAGCGTTCGCGGTCTGCTGGCCGCCCTGGCATCCGCCCGCGGCGATGCCAGCTTGGTGCTGCAAGTCGTTCTCGGCCCACGCTCAGCGCCCTCGCGAGTGGTTCGTTCTCAGCGGGTCGCACCCGGACTTGTCGGGGTACTCACGGGCCGTCGTGACCCGGTGATGGCGGACCCGACTGCCTTCCGCGGCCTGGTACGCAAACATGCTGACCACCGCTTTGGCTGCGAAGTTCGGCTCTACGCCAGCGCTTCTACGGCCGCTGCTGCACACCGTCTGGTCGAGGACCTGGCCGCCAACCTGCGCACACTGGAAGCACCCGGAGTTCGGCTGCATCTCCGTCGCCTGAAGCCACAGTCCGTGACGACCGCGCGTATGCCGTGGCGCTGGCCGTTGACGTTGTCCATCCCAGAAGTCGCTGCGGTATCCGGATGGCCAGTGGCTCGCGACGCTGACGCACATCTTCCTGGTCTGCCAGATCGACACCCGCGACTCCTACCAGCGCTTCCGCTGCATCCACGCGACAGTCGGCTGCTGGGCGTGGCGACGGCCGACGAAGGGCCGGCATGCGACGGGGCACACCGACTGCTCGCAATCCGCCCGCGCGATGCGCTGCGGCATCTGCATGTCCTCGGCCCCACAGGCGTCGGCAAGTCGACGCTGCTGGCGAACCTCGCGCTGTCGGATATGGCCGCCGGACACGGTCTGGTCGTCATCGATCCCAAGGGCGATCTCGTCGCCGACCTGCTCAGCCGCGTACCCGAGCACCGCCGGGCCGACGTTGTCGTACTGGACGCTACCGACCCCGCGCCGGTGGGTATCAACGCTCTGGTGCCGTCGGTAGCCCAAGACGGCTCGGCGGGCACCTGGAATCCGGATCTCGCCGCTGACACCGTTCTCGGCGTTTTCCACCAGCTGTATGCCGACTCGTGGGGGCCACGCACCCACGACATCCTGGCAAGCAGTCTGCTCACGCTTGCTCGCGTCGCAGCCTCGCGGGAGCAAGGCACGGATCCGATGACCAGCCCCTCATTGGTCGCCATCCCGCAGTTGCTCACCAATCCAGGCTTCCGGCACTCGGTCGTGCGGCAGGTCGCGGCCGAGGATCCACTCGGTCTCGGCGCCTTCTGGCGCTGGTACGAGGCGCTCTCTGACGCCGAACGCAGCCAAGCCATCGCGCCGCTCATGAACAAGCTCCGCCCGATCTTGCTTCGACCCGGCCTGCGCGCCATCTTCGGCCAAAGCCAGCCTCAGTTCGACATCAGGGACGTCTTCACGAAGCAGCGCATCCTGCTCGTCAACCTCGCCAAGGGGTCGATTGGCCCGGAGGCATCACGGCTGCTGGGCTCGCTCATCGTGGCGCTGTTCTGGCAGGCGACCCTGCAACGCATCGGCACCCCGGCGGGGCAGCGTCGACCGGTCTTCGTCCACATCGACGAGATGCAGGACTATCTATCGCTACCCGGCGACCTCGCCGATGCGTTGGCCCAAGCTCGCGGGCTCGGTGTCGGTTTCACACTGGCCCATCAGTACTTGGGGCAGTTGCCACCCGGCCTCCGGAAAGCCATCCTCGCCAATGCACGGAGCCGCATCGCGTTCCAGCTCTCCGACAGCGACGCCCGCGACCTCGCAGGGAGAACTGGTGGTCAACTCCAACCGGCCGACTTCACCAGCCTGCCAGCCTTCCAGGCCTATGCCGGTCTCCTGGTCGACGGATCACCGGCGCCGTGGGTCAGCCTGACAACAAAACCGCTGCCCCCAGCCCACACAGACCCAACAGCGCTCATCCGGACATCGCGGCAGCGCTACGGCCAGCCACGCGAGCAAGTCGATGCCGAGTTGTTGGCAGCCGTTGGCTTGGATGCTGAGCGTTCCACTGCACCGCCGACGGTCGGCGAGTCGTCAGACGCCGTATGGGGACGTAGTCGTCAACCTGGTCGCGGGGATACCTCAGGAGGCCGCTCATGACGGCCATCACTCCACAACCAGACAACGCGCGCCGATCTGGCAATGCCCACCCGCTCGCATCACCGGTCGGCCACCCGATGGGCGACCCGGCCAGCGGAACATCTGCGCCGGTCAGCGCCTCGTCGGCGACCACAGCGTCGCGGACACACCCGCCTGTCGGGAGCCTGGTGTCGGCTGTCTCTGTTGCGGTCGCGGCGGCAGGGTCTGACTCCACGCCTCGCACCAGGGTCTCGGCACATCGGCGGCAAATGCTCACCCAACAGCTGAGTGAGCGTGACTGGCGTGTCCTCGATGATCTCCACCAGCACGGCTTTCTGACGACCGCCCACATCTGCGACCTCGACTTCGGCCCGCACGCATCGGCCGACACAGCAGCCCGCACCACACGACGGGTGCTCGCTCGCCTTGCACGTGACCGCCTCATCGAGTCGTTGCCACGTCGGCAAGGCGGTCCGCTCGGCGGCAGCACACCATCCGTCTGGCGACTGACTTCCGCTGGGCGACGACTCCGCGAAGCCCACCGACCAGCCCTGCGCGCCCTGACGCCAACCCACCAGCGACTACTGCACAGCCTGGCCGTCGCCGATCTGCACGTGGCCGTCCGCCAAGCGGCAGCGAATGGTAAGCAGACGGTCGATGTGGCCCTCGAACCGACCTGCTGGCGCAGCTTCCATGGCCTCGGCGGGGAACAGCGGACTGTGAAACCGGACCTGGCACTCACAGTGCATGGAAGCGATGTGCATGGCGCATATGTTGACCGCTGGTTCATCGAGGTCGACCTCGGTACCGAGCACCTCCCAACCCTGATCGCCAAGTGCCGTGCCTACCAGGACTACTACCTGTCCGGCAGCGAAACGAAGGACGGCCAAGCCTTCCCGCTGGTGGTCTGGGCCTGCAGCGAGGAGCGGCGGGTAACCCAGCTCGGTACGGCCGTTGCGCGTACCTCCAGCCTGACACCGCAGATGTTCCGCTACTGCACGCTTGACCAGGCTGGCGACGCGATTACTGGCATGGGAGCCTCGTCATGAGCGCACCGATGCCGAACAACCAGCCACGCTTCAAGACCATCCTCGCCGACCCACCCTGGGACATCGAGCAACGCGGCGCTCGCGGAGCCTCGGAGCACTACAACCTCATGACCTTGGACCGCATCAAGGCTATGCCGGTAGCCGATCTGGCTGCTGATGATGCCCATCTCTGGCTCTGGGTCACCAACGCCACATTGCGCCATGGCTACGACGTCGCTGAGGCCTGGGGATTCACCGTCCGTTCGCCGCTGACCTGGGTGAAGTTCCGGCTGGGTCTCGGCAACTACCTGCGCAACAGCACCGAGCACCTGTTGTTTGCGACGAGGGGCAAGGCGCCGGTCAACTACCGCTCGCAGCCGACCTGGATCCAAGCACCCGTCCAGGACCACAGCCACAAGCCCTAAGAGCAGTACGCCCTGATCGAGCGGATCAGCGATGGACCGTACTTGGAGCAGTTCGCCCGGCGGCGACCACCGCACACGGGGGCCAGCGACACCGGACCGACGCGTTGGGCGGTCTGGGGGAACCAGCTCGAAAGCGACGTCGTGCTGCCCGGGTATCCAGTGCCGAGCGACAAGAAGGTGGCGGGCCGATGACCGTCCCACCACCTTCTCTGCCAGATCAACGGATCCGCTTGGCGACCGCCGGGGCCATCAACGTGGCACCAAAGCCGACGATGGCAACGACGGCCACGGGCTGGAGGCCCAGGGCCGGACCGCTGATGACTTGCAGTCGCCTGGACACCGCCAGCAGACCAGCAGCCAGGACGATGCCGATAACTGCTCGTTCCATGGTCATTCTCCTTTCAGGTTCGGACCCCTGGATGGGGTCATGCATCGGCCAGCGTTCCAGTGACCACCGACAACGGTCCCTCCTCGGGAGCCTGCAGCCGCCTTTCTGAGCCCCGTCGGGCTCGGCGGCTGCACCACCCCGAGGACGGTGGCCCATCTGCGCTCGGCCGGGTAGGCCGAGCACGCAGATGGGGCGAACACCCTCAGGAAGGAGAAGGGTTCAGATGAGCAAGGACCAGAAGACCCTGGCCATTCGGCTCGACGCCGAGCAGCACGCTCGGCTGTCGATCCTGGCGAAGCTGACGGGCGCCACCGTCACCGACGTCATCCGAGACGCCGTGACCGTGCATCTGGCGGGCCTCGCCAGCAACCCCGAGGTGGCTGCCAAGGCTGAAGCGCTCCAGGCGGAGATCGAAGCCGAAGCCAGCGCCCAGCGCGCCGCCCTCGCCGAGTTGTTCGGCAAGGTGGCCGCCACGCCAACCACGGCTCGCAGTAGTCGCCGGTAGGCAGGGAAGGCCATCACCCCATCCCCCAAGGCGGGAGTCAGGCTCGAGCGACAGCTCGCCTGGCTCCTGCCACAAACACACATTTGAAGCAGATATCTATGGCACATAAAATATCGTTGTAAAATGCGAGAATCCCGTTGCATTCCGGCAAAGAACGAGCGAAAATAGAGGAAAGGCCAACGACTAAAGCAGAAACTCTGGCCACCAAACCAGCAAGCATCCCGAAAGGAGCCATTCATGACCGATAACGATCCAACCGACATTATGCAGATCGCCGCCGTTGTCCAGCAGGGACGAGAGGCAGCTGGCCTGTCTGCCAGCGAACTGGCCCGGGCGGCCGGCATCCAGCCCAGCACCGTCACCCGCCTCGAAAGGGGCGAAAAGTGCCCAACCGCACCGACGCTCATCGCCATCGCTCAGGCGCTCGGCGTGCCCGCCACAGACCTACTGGTCTCTGCTCGGTGGGTACCCAAAGATGAGCTGCCGAGTTTCACGCCGTACTTGCGTGCCAAATACGGCGACCTCTCCTCCGAAGCAAAGACCGAGCTCGAAGCATCATTTCAGCGCATCGTCACCAAATACGGCTACGACCCGAGTGGGCCAACAGCAGGTGAAGACGAGGCCTGACAAAAGACATCAGCAACTACCAGTAAAGGAGGTACACCATGACACAGACGACAACACCCAATACAGCGAACCGATCTGTCCTGAACTACCTCCGGACGCTGACTCCACACCGTGTCTGCGACTTCGCTGAGGCGATACAACTGGCCGAGCGCCAAGCAGGGCGACTCGCAAACTGGCTGGCGCTGCCAGCCGACGAGTTCGTCCAGGTGGCGGATCTGGCTGGGCTGGCGCGCATCCAGATCGCCTACGCGCGGCTGCCAGTCTCCGGCATGAGCCACTGGACAGGGCAGCACTGGCTAATCACCCTGAACACGCGTGACTCCCCTGTCCGTCAGCGCTTCACGGCGCTGCACGAGTTCAAGCACATCATCGACCACGGCCAGGTGAACCGGCTGTACGTCGGCAACCGCCGCCTCACTAGCAAGCAGCAGGCCGAGAAGGCAGCTGACTTCTTCGCCGGCTGTGCCCTCATCCCACGCCCAGCCCTCAAGCGCGCCTGGGGCAATGGCCTCCAACGCGTGGACGACTTGGCCGACTACTTCGGCGTCAGTCGTCAGGCGATTGAGGTGCGACTCGACCAGACCGGCCTGTCAGCAACCAACGACCTGACAGCGACCTCCCGCTGCGCTCGGCCGATCCGCACGGCTCGGCACCACTTCCAGCGCTTCGTCGAAGTCACCAGCCGACAAGAGATCCTGACCCCACAACCAGTACACGGAGTAGTTCGATGAACCTGCCTCGACGAGCCCGCCCGACCTCGACCCAGCGGCGCCGGTCAAATCAGCCCGAGGCTGACGCTGAGCAGAAAGTCGGTGTTCACTACCTGCGTGTCTCCAGTGTCCGGCAGACCCACACCGCGCTCGATATCGACCGCGATGGCAACTCGATCGCAACGCAGCGCGAGGAGTGTACTGCCAAGGCTGCCGCCATGGGCATCGCCGTGACCGAGGAGTTCATCGAACCCGGCAAGTCCGCTCAGACCATCGACAAGCGTCCCGAGTTCCGTCGGCTGCTGGCCTACCTGGCCGAGAATCCGGAGGTTGGCTACGTTTTCGTGTACTCACGCTCCCGGGCCTTCCGCAACATCGAGGACGCCGTGTTGCCGCGCAAGCATCTGCGTGGTCTCGGCGTCAAGATCGTCTCAACCAAGGAGGACTTCGGCGACAGCCTCGAAGCCGAGTTCATGGAGACCATCTCCGACACCATGAATGACCTGCAGAACCGCCGCAACGGCGAGGACATCAAGGTCAAGATGGCCCACAAGGCCAGGAACGGCGGAACGATCGGCCGGGCACCGATCGGCTACCTCAACGTCCGCAAGGACGTCGACGGTCGGCAGGTCAACACCGTCGATACCGACTCCGAGCGCGCGCCACTCATCCGCACGCTGTTCGAGCTCTACGCCACTGGCGACTACACCCTGGATGATCTGGCCGACACCGCCGAAGACATGGGCCTACGCGCGCGACCCTTCGGCCGCTGGAAGGCCGAGCGACCCATCGCGCAGAACACTATCCACCGCATGCTCGGCGACCCGTACTACGCCGGCTACACGGTCTACGACGGCGAACTGTTCGACGGACGCCATGAGGCGATCGTCCCCGGTGATCTGTTCGAGCGCGTCCAAGATGTTCTCGAACTACGCTCCAACCCCGCCGTCCACGACAACAAGCTGACGCACTACCTGAAGGGCTTGCTGTTCTGCGACCGCTGCGAGAAGGCAGGTCGTCACTCGCGCCTGATCTATACCGAGGCCAATGGCCGGAACGCCCGCTACGGCTACTTCAAGTGCAAGAAGAAGCAGACAGGTGAGTGCGATCTACCGCACCTACCTGTCCACCTCGTCGAGCAAAAGGTCGTCGACCTCTACGGACGATTGGCTCTGACCGCCAACTACCTGGACGAGATGACCGATGCGCTCGGCGCGGCCCTTGCCAGCCAAGAGGCGACTGAACGCCAACTTGCCGGCCAGCTCGACCGGGAACTAGCTCACCTCAACGAACAGGAAGACCGACTCATCGACCTCGCCCAGGAGGGCACGCTCCCGCGGGCCAAGATCCAAGAGCGGCTGAACGACATCAAGCGTCAGCGCGACAGCCTGACCACGCGTCAGAGTGCAGTTCACGCCGACCTCGCCGCCGGTGCCGAACTGCTCCGTCTTGGTATCGACCTCTGCCGTGACCCCGGCACGCTCTACGCACGCGCTGTGGACAATGCGAGGGCGCAGATTAACAAGGCCTTCTTCACCGCGCTACACGTCGATGCCTACGGCGACATCCAAGACGCCATCTGGACCGAGCCCTTCGCTGACCTCCGTGCGGTGCACCAGGCGTGGCTCCAGTGCGCCCCGCTGGCAAGCCCGGCCGGGAAGCCCACGAAAGCCGCCCACACCGGCCTTTCCCGCCTAGAACTGGCCCTCTTGGCCGCCCAGGCCGACGACGGCCCCTACAAACGAAACCACCGGCCAAGCGTTGACTTGGCCGGTGGTTCGAACTCTCTATTCATGGTGGAGCTGAGGGGATTCGAACCCCTGGCCTTCTCATTGCGAACGAGACGCGCTACCAACTGCGCCACAGCCCCAAGTGCGTAGAGAACATTAACACCGCCGGTGACACATGCCGAAACTCGGGCCGAGCGCATAGGCTCGCGGTTATTCGTCTCGGGATCGGCCCGGGCGCCAGATGCACGGAGGCTCGACAATCGTGTCGCACTCTCCCCCCTCGGACCGGCCGGAGGCGACGTCGGTCGCGGGGCCGGCTACACGGCATACGGGCACGAACGCGGAGCGTCAGTGGGTGCCGGACGGAGTGCGCGCGGCCAGCGAGTGGTCGTGGCGGCTGCTGTTGATCGCGGCAGCGCTGGCGCTGGCGGGCTACCTGATCGGGCACCTGTCCGAGATCGTCATTCCGATCATCGTGGCGACCTTGCTGTGTGCGCTGCTGCACCCGGTCTTCCGGCGACTCGACGCGCACCTGCCGAGGGCGCTGGCCGCCGCGATCACCGTGCTCGGCACCTTGACCGTACTCGGGGTCCTGATGACCTTTGTCGGTTCGCAGTTCTCCAGCCAGGCCGACGATCTGATGGGTGAGGTGGTGACGGGTGTCGACCAGATCCGCGAATGGGTGCGCACCACCTTCCACATCACTGACACGCAGTTCACCGAATATTTCAACAAGGCCCGGGACGCCGTTTCCAGCGGGGGCGGGGTCGGCGCGGCCGCGGCGAAGGCGGGTCTGACCGTCACCCATCTGGTCGCCGGCTTCTTCATCGCGATGTTCGCGCTCTTCTTCTTCTTGCTCGAGGGGCCCCAGATCTGGGCCTGGCTGGTGCGCTTGTTCCCGCGCAATGCCCGCGAGCGGGTCGCCTCGAGCGGCGTGATCGCGTGGAATCAGTTGCAGGCGTTTTGCCGGGCGACCATTCTGGTTGCGGCGGCCGATGCAACGGGGATCGGGCTGGGCGCGTTCATCCTGGGCGTGCCTTTTGCCAGTGGGATCGCGCTGCTGGTCTTTCTCGGTGCGTTCATCCCCGTGGTGGGTGCCCTGGTCAGCGGCTTCATCGCGGTCATCCTGGCGCTGGTCGCGCACGGCCCCGTCACGGCGTTGATCATGCTCGGCGTTGTCATCGCCGTGCAGCAGATCGAGAGCCACGTCCTGCAGCCCTTCCTGCTCGGCCGCGCGGTCCGCGTGCACCCGCTGGCCGTGATCTTGTCCATCGCGGCCGGCGTCATCGTCTGGGGGATCGTCGGCGCGCTCATCGCGGTGCCGGTGGCCGCAGTCGTCAATGCCGTGGGCAATCACCTCCTGGCGGGCAACGAGCCCGCGCCCGACGATGCCGACGACCTGCTCACGCCGGCCGAGAGCGCCGAGGTCAGTGCCTCCGCCCGCGCTGCCGACCGGTTGGCCGAGGACGAGCCGGGCGAGTTGCGGACGCCCTGACGCGACGGCCGCGCGGTCGATCCGGCCGGCCGACTGGTTATGGTCCGAGGCAGGCCGATGGCCAGGTAAAATAGTGGGAGTTGTTGAGCTTTCCGTTGTTGCAGTGCCTGAACCCGCTTGTGGGATCCGCCAGTCAGTGCCGAGGGTTTCAAGGGCGCAGCAACACGGACCGCCCGAAAGTCGGGCGCTCCAACGAGAGGAATCTGCATCTCCATGGCCATTGGCACCGTGAAGTGGTTCAACGCCGAAAAGGGCTACGGCTTCATTGCCCCGTCCGACGGCTCCGCTGACGTCTTCGCCCACTACTCGGCGATCGACAGCAGCGGCTACCGCTCGCTCAACGAGAACGACCAGGTCGAGTTCGAGACCACCCAGGGCCCCAAGGGTCCCCAGGCCGCGAACATCCGCGTCATCCGCTGACCTCAGCCCGATCTCGGGCTCACCCGGCCGCCGCCCCGCCTTCACCAGGCAGGGCGGCGGCCGGTTGCGTTGTGGGACAAGGTCGTGCGCTCTAGGCGCGCCGAAAGGGCGGTGGGGTGCCGGTCGTGGGGGAGGCCACGGCATACGTGCTCATTGCCGTATGCCTGCGCCCCACCCCGCGCGGGCGCATCGCCCCGTGCCGCTCGCGCCGGTCAGCGCACGACCGCGACGGGGTCTTCGGCGCGTTCGAGGACGCGCTTGCTCACCGAGCCGAGCAGGAGCCCACGCAAGCCGCCGCGCCCGCGCGAGCCCAGCACCAGTAGGTCCGCGTCCTTGCCCGCGGCGAGCAGGCCCTTGATGGAGTTCGCGCGTTCGATCACCACGTCGACCGCCACCCCCCCCGGGTGGGCGGCGAGCAGCGGTTCGAGCACGGCGCGGGTCCGCTCACGGTGGCTGTCCTCGTCTCCTGCTCGGCGCCGACGGCGTTCATGCCTCCGGCCCCTCGACGAGTACGACGACGAGGGTGCGCGGGCCGTGCACGCCCTCGACCCGTTGGAGCTCGATGTCGCTCGTCGCGCTCGGTCCGCTGATCCACGTGAGCGGCCAGGCCCCGTCGGGTCCGGGTCGCAGCCGGGCCACCGCTTCGGGCACGTCGTGCACGACCTGGTCGGCGCGGATGACGCACACGTGCGTGTCCGGCACGAGCGTCAGCTCGCGTCGTCCCTGGTCGGCCCGGTGGTCCAGGATGATGGTGCCCGTGGTGGCGACGCCGACGGCGGATGCCGTGACGACGGCATCCACGGTGTCTCGGGCGAGGTGCGTGGTCGCCTCGGTGCCGGACAGCACCCGGGCGACCTCCTGCGCGGCCGCCCGCCACGCGGGGTCGAGGCCGTCCGGCACCACGACGGTGCGGCATCCGTGCTCGCGCAGCGCCTGGCCCACGGCGGCGGCGACACCGGACGGGCCGACCCGCACGACCTGCGCGCGGTAGTCGGCGACGTTCTCGCCGAACAGGATGAGGGTCTCGGCCACCCCGGGGGAGGCCTCCTCGACGACCGCCACCGGCCCGCGGTCGCCCGGGGTGGTGGCGATGTCGGCGGTCGCGCCCCGGACCCGGGCGAGGATCTCGTCACGCGCACTCATGGGGTCTCCGTCCCTCGTTCGCGGGCCCACCACTGGCGGAACGTCTCCGTCGGCGGGGTGGGCACGTCCCGGGCGTTCGTCCAGGCACCGAGCCCGGGCACCGAGCGGATCGTCCGGGAGCCGACGAGGCGGCCGGCGGTGGTCGCCGCCCGCTGGGCCCCGGCGAGCCGCCTGGGGTCCGAGAGCACCCACGCCGCCGCCCGCATCGCGGCCGACTCGGCGCTCGGACCGGCTTCGTCGACCACCCGGCCGCGCAGCTCGACGAGCAGCTCGGGGATGTTGATCCGCACCGGGCACGCGTCGAAGCACGCGCCGCACAGGCTCGACGCGTAGGGCAAGGACCTGTCGACCGGGCTTACCGTGCCCCGCAGCTGCGGGTTGAGCACGGCGCCGATCGGCCCCGGGTACACCGAGCCGTAGGCGTGCCCGCCGGTGCGCTCGTACACCGGGCACACGTTAAGGCACGCCGAGCACCGGATGCAGCGCAGCGCCTGGCGCCCGACGCGGTCGGCGAGCACGTGGCTGCGGCCGTTGTCGAGGAGGACGACATGCACCTCCTGGGGTCCGTCGCCCTCGTGGACGCCGGTCCACATCGTCGTGTACGGGTTCATCCGCTCCCCTGTGCTCGAGCGGGGAAGCAGCTGGAGCATCGGCGAGAGGTCCTCCCACGAGGGAATGACCTTCTCGATGCCGACGACCGAGATGAGCGTCTCGGGCAGGGTCAGGCACATCCGGCCGTTGCCCTCGGACTCGACGACGACGAGCGTGCCCGTGTCGGCGACCGCGAAGTTGGCCCCCGAGACGCCGACCTTGGCCCGCAGGAACTTCTCGCGCAGGTGCAGCCGGGCGGCCTCGGCGAGGCGAGCTGGGTCGTCGGTGAGGTCGTCGGGGGCCGCGCGGCCCACCGTTCCCATCTCGCGACGGAAGATGTCGCGAATCTCGCTGCGGTTTCGGTGGATCGCCGGAACGAGGATGTGGCTCGGGCGGTCGTGTCCGAGCTGCACGATGAGCTCGGCGAGGTCGGTCTCCCACGCGTGGATGCCGGCGGCCTCCAGCGCCTCGTTGAGCTCGATCTCCTGGGTCACCATCGACTTGACCTTGACGACCTCGTCGACCTCCTTGGAACGCACGATGTCCAGCACGATCCGGTTGGCCTCGGCCGCGTCGCGGGCCCAGTGCACCGTGGCGCCGTTGGCGGTCAGGCTGGCCTCGAGCTGTTCGAGGTAGTCGCCGAGGTGGGTCAGCGCCTCGTCCTTGGCCTGCGCCCCGGCGACCCGCAGGGCCTCCCACTCGGGCACCTCGGCGACGACCCGGGCCCTCTTGTCCCGGATCGTGTGGGTGGCATGGCGCAGGTTCCTGCGCTGCTGGGTGTTCGCCAGGGCGGTGCGCGCGGCCTGCGGAAACTTCGGCATCCCGACGAAGATCGGCGAGGTCTCCTGCAGGGGGCCCGGAGTCGTGGCGGTCATGCCTGGTCCTCCTCGGTGCTGGCGAGGATCTCGGCCAGGTGCATGCGCCGCACCCCGGAGCGTTGCCGGTCCAGGATCCCGCCTATGTGGGCCAGGCACGAGTTGTCGCCGGCGACGACCACCTCGGCTCCGCTCTGCACCACGTGCCGGGCCTTGTCGGAGCCCATCGCGATGGAGACGTCGGCGTTCTTCATCGCGAACGTGCCACCGAACCCGCAGCACTCCTCGGCGCCGGGCAGCTCCAGGAGGTCGATGCCGCGCACGGCCCGCAGCAGCTGGAGCGGGCGGTCGCCGACCCGCAGCATCCGCAGGGAGTGGCACGTGGGGTGGTAGGTGACCCGGTGCGGGAAGTACGCCCCGACGTCGGTGACCCCGAGGACGTCGACGAGGAACTCGGACAGCTCGTACACCTTCGGGGTGACCTGCTCGACCTGGCTGGTGAGCCGGTGGTCGCCGACCAGCTCGACGATGCCCCGGTGCTGCTCGCGC
The DNA here is from genome assembly GCF_039531165.1 of Nostocoides vanveenii. Taxonomy (NCBI): domain Bacteria; kingdom Bacillati; phylum Actinomycetota; class Actinomycetes; order Micrococcales; family Intrasporangiaceae; genus Nostocoides; species Nostocoides vanveenii. The sequence goes on from NZ_BAAAPN010000046.1 coordinate 20,322, forward strand.
ACCGACCCAACACACGAGCCCGACGGTGCCACGACGGCGTCGTAGCCCCCGAAGACGTCGACGAACCGGCGCACGAGAGGCACGGCCTTGGAGCCGTAGCCGGTGTTGGTGAGCATCTGGCCACAGCACGTCTGGTCCGCCGGGAACTCGACCCGGCAGCCGAGCCGCTCGAGGAGCCGGACCGTGGCCTTGGGGGTCTCGGGCCACATCGTGTCGTTGAAGCACGTGGCGAACAGGGCGACCTTGAGGTCGGCCACCGCGCGGGTCGGCGCGGTCACGGAAGCATCCAGGACAGGACGGTCGACTGGAGACCGACGAGGATGCACATGGCGACGATCAGACCGATGCTCCATGGCAGGACTTTACGCAGGATGTCGGACTCGCGGCCGACGAGACCCACGGCAGTCGCTGCGATGGTGAGGTTCTGCGGGCTGATCATCTTGCCGACGACCCCGCCCGAGGTGTTGGCCGCGACCAGGAGGGTCGGGTCGATTCCGGCCGTCTCGGCAGCGCTCTGCTGCAGGGTGGCGAACAGGGCGTTGGCGCTAGTGTCCGATCCGGTGACGGCGGTGCCGATCCACCCGAGCGTCGGGCTGAGGTAGCCGAACAGGGCGCCCGTCGCAGCGATCCAGGTGCCGATCGTGATGGTCTGGCCGGAGAAGTTCATGACGTAGGCCAGGGCGAGCATCGAGGCGACGGTGAGGAACGCGTAGCGCATCTTGTGCGCGGTGGCCCAGGCCTCGGCTCCCCACCCGGCCAGTCCGATCCCGTAGACGAAAGCGACGATGAGGGAGCAGATGAGGAGCATGGATCCCGGCGAGCTGAGCCAGGACAGGGTGTACGTGGTCGCCGCGCTCGGGGTGCCGGCTATCGTGAGCACCTCGCCCGACAGCCCCGGCCAGGGGATCTTGATGTCGGTCGTGGTCAACCACGACTTGACCGGCGCGATGAGCTTGGCGATCCCGAAGACGACGATGACGAGCAGGTAGGGGAACAGCGCCATCATGATGCGTGCGCGGGTGAGGCCGTCGGCGCGTTCCGCCAATTCCTCTCCGGACACGACGTAGTCGGTGGCGGGACCGGCGCCGGCCGAGCCGCTGGACGTCTCGGGACCGCCGGCCATCGCGAACTCCCGCTCGCGCTCGGAGTGCAGGGTCTCCAGCGCCGCCTCGCGCCCCTTGGGCTGCCACACCTTGAGGAACAGCACGGCCGCGGCCAGGCCTGCGAGGGAGGCGATGATGTCGGTGAGCTCGACGGAGATCCACGTCGCGGAGATCCACTGGAAGATCGCGAACGTCAGGCCGACGACGACGGCGATCGGCCAGGTCTGGCGCACGCCACGTCGACCGTCGGCCATGAGGACGAGCAGGAGCGGGACGAACGCCGCGACGATCGGGGTCTGGTGACCGACGTACGCGCCGATCTCCTGGTAGGGGATGCCGGTCAGGTTGCCCGCGGTGATGATCGGGGTGCCGACCGCCCCGAACGCGACGGGTGCGGTGTTGGCCAGGAGCACGACGGCGGCGGCGCGAAGCGGTGAGAAGCCCAGGGCCATGAGCATGACGCCGGTGATCGCGACGGGGGCGCCGAAGCCGGCGAGCGCCTCGAGAAGGCCACCGAAGCAGAAGGCGATGATGATCGCCTGGACGCGCGGGTCGTCGGAGATGAGGTGGAACGTCGCGCGCAGGTCCTCGAACCGGCCCGAGCGCACCGTCACCTGGTAGAGCAGGATCGCCGTGAAGACGATCCACATGATCGGGAACAGGCCGAACGCGGCGCCCTGGGTCGCGGCGAGAGCGGCGAGCCCGAGCGGCATCCCGAAGAAGAGGGAGGCCACGACGATGGCCACGGCGACCGACGTGAGGCCGGCCCAGTGGGCCTTCCACCGCAGGACACCGAGGGTGAGGAAAACGGTGATCAGGGGGAGCAGGGCCACGAGGGCCGAGATCGCCAGGCTGTCCGCTACCGGGGAGATGTCCGGTTTAAACGCGGTGGGTACGAGGGTTAACGCAGTCATTGGTCCTCCGAGTCGCACGTCACTGGGCTCAAGACCCGAATGGCCAGACCATTTGGGCTGGTGAAAACGATAGGGGGACCGATAGCGCATGTCAATGGTCGGACCAACTACTTCGGCCAATGGTCGGACCTCTCTGGCTCACCGGACAGGGGATGCTGCATCCTTGTTGCTGTGAACGACACCGCAGCCCCCTCGACGACCGAGCATCCTCGTGCCGCCAGCGAGCCCGTCGCCGACCCCAGCCCCGCGGAGGGGGTTGCGCCTGGTGTGACATCACCCGGTGTCCGCGCCTTTGAGGTCGTGCTGACCTGGGTGGACGAGCGCATCCTGGCCGGTGAGCTCGGCGTGGGAGACCACTTGCCGGCGGAGCGGGAGCTGGCCAGACTGCTCGACGTCAGCAGGGCCGCTGTCCGGGAGGCGATCCGGACCCTCCAGGCACAGGGCGTCGTGAGGTCGTCGGTGGGCGCGGGATCGGCCGGGGGCACGACGATCACCGCCGTTCCCAGTCAGGCGCTGAGCCGGCTGCTACGTCAGCACGTCGCCTTGGCGAACTTTCCCCTGCACGACGTCATCGAGGTTCGCGTGGCTCTCGAGCGCCTCAGCGCCCGGCTTGCGGCCACGCACGCGAGCGTGGACGACCTTGTGGCGATGCGCGACCTGCTCGACGTCATGGGCGACCCCGGCATCGACCGGGCACACTTCAACGACTGCGACACCGCATTCCACGTTGCCTTGGCATCGGCGGCGGGCAACGTCCTTGCTCGCGACTTCACGGCGGCGATCCGCGAGTCGATGCGCCTGCCCATCCTGGACCGGTTCCGCACGCTCGAGTCCTGGGACGTGGTCGCCCCCGTTCTCCGTCGCGACCACGAGGCGATCTACGCCGCAGTTGCCCGCGGTGACGGCCACGCGGCGGCCGACCTCACTGAGGAGCACATTCGCTCCGCTTGGCACACGCTCACCGCTGGCAGACCCACCTGAGGCTTTGGCTGCTGTTGAACCGGAAGGCCCAGACTCTGGAAGTTGTGAGGGCGGGCGCCAACTGCCAACTCCTTTGATAACCGCGGGAGCCGGCTTGCCGCGGACACCGCCTGGCCGTCGGCATGATCCGTTGCGTCATGTACGCCAGAGCCCGACACCCTGGCGGTCATGCTGGTCCCCGGGCCATGACCCCCGCCGGCCCGATGCTTCGCATAACCAAGCAGGGACCTTCAGGGCTTTCGAGTGCGCTGAAGGCTCGGCCGGGGCCGAGGTCTACCGGAACTTCCCACGAGCCCCCGCCGCCGAGTGCCGCGTTACGCTGCCACCGGACCGGCTGCGCACCGCCTGGCCGCCTGGGACATCCAGACCCGCCGCGCCCTGGCCCGACAGCCCGCGATGGCCACCCTCGCCGAAATCACCCGCGTCCAGACCACCATCCTGGCCGCGACCCGTGTCGTCCTCGACGCCGCCGCTGGCAGCCCCGCCATCGACCCCGTCACCCACCAGGCCAGCTCGAACCACACCTGACCGCAGCCGAATCCGCGTGGGGTGCGCTGCACGGCACCTTCCGGGACCTGACCGGGCCCGCCCACGGCCCCACCAATGCCGACCTGCGCGCCGCCGGCGGCCAGCTCATCCAGGCCCTGTGCGCCCTGGTGCTCGACGCCACCGCCGTGGCCGACCCCGCCACACCATCGCCGCGCGCACCGACCTGCCCGAAGCGGTCAGCGCCCTGACCGACGCCTTGGCTGCCCCCCGTGAGATCGCAGGGCTGCTGCTCGACGCCGCACTGGATCCCCGAACACGTGTCAGCGCCCTGGGTGCTCAACAGTTCCTCAGCCAGTTCGCCGCCGACCCCACCACAGGTGTCGTCGACAGCCCCGACCAGGCGTGGGTCAACCCGCGCGACCTGGCCGCCAGCCGGACCGTGCCACCCCCGGGCCGGTCCGCGACGGCATCACCCGACAGGTGCGGGCCGTCGGCGCCACCTCTCAGGTCCTCGCCGCAGCCCCCACCCCCCTGCACACCCCACCCAGGGCCACACCGCCGCACACCCTCGTGCCAGAACTGTCCGGCCCCATCCCACGCCCTCACAGCGCACTGCGCTGTATCGGCGACTCCTGGATCGCTTCATCCTGCCCGCCTTCGGGGAGGTGTCCCTTCGGGATATCACCCCGCCAGTGGTGAGGACGTGGCACAGCGGCTTGGATTCGAGCCGGCCGACCCAGCGGGCGCACACCCACAGCCTGCTGCGATCGATCCTGTCCACAGCGGTGACCGACGAGATCCTCGCCTCGAACCCCTGCCGAATCCGCGGCGCTGGGTCAGCCAAGCGCGTCCGGTCGATCGAGCCGGCCACCCTTGGCGAACTTGAGGTGCTGCTGGAAAGGATCCCTGCGCAATATCGCGCGCTGGTGCTCATCGGCGCGTGGTGTGGCCTCAGGTTCGGTGAGGCCTCAGAACTTCGTCGCAAGGACGTTGATCTCAAGGCCGGGACCATCCACGTCATGCGCGGAGTCGTCCGCATCGGCAAGGAGGTCACCGTCGGCAAACCGAAGAACATCGCGGGGGTACGGGACATCGCGGTGCCTCCACACCTGCTGCCGATCCTCGACAGCACCTCTCAGAGCATGTCGCGCTCGGTCGCGAAGCGCTGCTCTTCCCGTCCGTCAAAGACCCCGATGCGCAGGTGCACACGAACACGCTGCGACGACACTGGTTGAAGGCCCGGTTGGCCGCTGGCCGCCCCGATCTGCGTGTTCGCGACCTGCGGCATACCGGAGCCGTTCTCGCGGCACAGTCGGGTGCGACTCTTGCCGAACTCATGGGGAGGATCGGGCACTCCACTCCGCAGATGGCGCTGCGCTACCAACACGTTGCGCGGGGGAGGGAGGCCGAGATCGCGGCCCGGAGTCCAAGGAAGCCAAGAAGTGGGGATAAGACGAAACCCCGGCGATGTGGTCTGAGCCAGGGATCGTTCCGGGGTCTTCGCGATCCACCGTAGCCGAACGAGCGAGAACTGGCGACGGGCACAGTGACGTGTACACTCGACGCCTACCGCCCGGCCCCTCAGGGGCCGGGTTTATTCACGTCACCATCCAACGGGTCTGCTGCGCCGACCGACGGTCGTTGGCATCTGATGGCCCGTGAAGTCTGCGGCCGTGAGTTGGTACCACCAGTGGCCGCCCACCCCGGTAGCAGGGCCAGCGTTCAATGCCCCGGCGGGATAGCCCTTGGTCGGGTTGATGGGGCCCAGCGGTATATGCTGTCGGACCACGTCAACGGGCATCTTCAGGTCACTGTCATTGCTCACGACGAGGGCAGCTTCCACGGCACCGCCGAGGACGTCGACGAGCATGTGACTTGCGACGTTGACGTCGCTGCCTTTCTCTTCACGCCGCGCCACTGAGGCCATGAAGGTCGCATGGGCGACGTCGGACCCGTGGGCATCTCGAACCATGAGGGGCCAGTTCGCCTCAGTGAGTACGGGGCCGGCCGCGACGATCGGCTGTGGCCAGCGGGGCTGTCGCCGTCCTGGCCACGTAGTTCCCGTACTCGATCACATCGACGGCGCCGTGTGCGACCAGAGCTCTGAGGTAGGTGTCCTGGTCGCGTTGGCTGCTGACGTTGTCACGGCCGCGAATCCGTGCCGTGCAGAACACCACCCGGCTGTCGGCTGTTGCCGACCAGGGCGACTGCGCGGCGATGACAGCCTCCATCATTGCGCGCAGGTCGAGCCACCGCCATCCGGCGACACCGCGGCCGCAGATGCCTCGGCCGCCGTAATAGAGGTTGTAGCCATCGATGTAGATCCCCACGCGCATGAGTGAAGTTTCCCAACTCGCAGTGACATGGCTGGCCGGACGCGAACATCACACACCGTGCCGTAAGCGCATCATCCAGCCGTAGGTATGCGGACCATCAGGCGGTCGACGTCATCCGGGTCGAGCCGGATGACACGCGGCCCGTTCCGGTAGGCAACGAGGTCGCCGACAGCGATGCGTCGGCGCAAAGTCCTGGTGCTGAGCCCGGTCCGCTCGGCGGCGCGGGCGAGGGTTTCGAACTGACGACGGGTCTTGAGTGTCATGGCAAGTCCTCCTTCGTCATCCGAAAGCGAGCAATCGCGGCGGGAGGATCAACGCTGGCCAAGAATCGATACGGCCATCAACTCTCGTCGCGGAGCATCCACACCCGCTGGAGTGGGACCCTCGCGCGGATGTCCTCCGGCAGACGCTCGTAGTTCCGCTGCAGAGCATCAATGACGTCCGTCGAGTCCCAGACCTTCACGCGGAACCTCTGGTGCTTCACCGCATCCCGCGCCGGCTTGCTCAGGCCAGTCCACGTCGCCAAGAGGCCGTAGTCGGCTCCATGCGTGCTCACGAGGCCGTTGAGCTGAGCAACGACCTCGGAGCCGATCTGCCCGGTCTTGACCTGCACGATCACCTTCGGAGATTCAAGCCCGAGCAATCCTCGACCCGCGGTGATGTCGATGCCGCCGTCGGCCCCGGGCGGAGCCTCATCCACGTCAAATCCCTCGGCTCGGAGCAATTCGGCCACGAGGTGGGCGAAACCATGACCGGAGAACTCCTCGCCGATCCGAGTGGTGATCTGGTCTGCCGCCACCTCGGCCACGTTCGGCTTGGACTCCGGGTCGTCGACGACGTCCTCGGGGTGCTGAGTCGGAGTCGAAGGTGCAGTCCCTGCTCCCAGCGCACCCGGGTCCTCGCCGTGAACCAGCAGGTGCTCGAGCCGGGCGACAGCGTTGTTGCGACTGGGGGAGAAGATCGAGATTGCGCTTCCTAGCGTGTAGAGCAGGTCCTGCTTGACCACCGCACGAGGAACCCGGTTCTGCCAATCGACGGTGACGACATGGCGACAGTTGGGATCGCCCTCATCAGCGAGGTATTCGTAACCGCCGCTGACGCGACCCAGCGCGATCTCCCGAGTCGTCTTCATGGGGAGGACGAGGAGGTCACCGGGCTGAATGCGGTGTCTGAGTGCCCACATCTGGCCCGTGTAGCCGGCAACCTTGCCGGCAGAGTCCGTTCCGAACGTCTCGGCGATGACCTCTTCGATCTCTGCCCGAGTCGTGAACGGTGAAAGATCCGGGACTTCCATCCACCCGCCGCCAGAGTGCCCCGTCTCCCAGGCCCAGTCGTCGCGCTCTCCGTACCGACCTGCCCTGACGACCCATGCGGCGCTCATGTTGTCTCCGATCGGATATCGAGTGGCGGGAGGGAGTCGACGATTGTCATCGTCTCCAGGCTGACCGTGACGATGCGGGCGAGCAGGTCGATGATGTAGCGCGGGTCTCCGACCTCGCGGGACCAGTCGTTGGGGTCGTTGACGATCCCGGAGCCCTTGGGACCGCCGTCGACCTTGACCTGGTACCGGTCGAGGATCCACTCGATCGCCGACCGGCTGCCGAGCTGGTAGCGGCACGCCTCCTCAGGGATTCCGCTCAGCGTGATCCGCGAGTTGTAGATGACCGTCGAGCGGTCGGCGACGAGCTTCTTCGTCTCGGCATGGCGGACCTTGGCGAAGGTCATCTTCTCGACGCGGAAATGGTCGTATGCCGCGTCGCCCGTCGGCGCGGGATCGTCCAGTCCCGCAAGGGGATAGGGAGTGACAGATTCGTAGCCGAGGTGGAGCTCGGAGAGTCGTCGACCGGCCTCGACGTAGGGCCAGGGGTCCGTCACGAGCGGGATGCGGGGGAGCATCTTCTTGAGGTCGGCCGCGTAGGTCTCCCGGTAGTCGGGGGAGTGGAGCAGCCCGTAGACGTAGAAGAAGATGTCGTCCTTCGTGATGCGGTCTCCGTATGCCGCGCGGAAGGTCGTCAACGCGTGGTCGGTGATGTTGTCAATCCGCCGGTAGCCATCGATCGCCTCGGCGTCATCGTCGTTTGCCGTGTCGAGACTGAGCATCCCCTCCTCGGCCTCGACCTTCTCGTACCGCCAGCGCGCAAAGAACTGTCCAGCGTTGGATCCGTAGAAGGCCAGATCGGGCAGATCCGCGACGGTCAGAGTCGAGAACGGCTTGTCGGCGCCTGGGTTTAGACAGTAGAAGCCTTTTGTACGGAGGTCGCGGCTTGGGAAGAGATCTTCAAGTCGATAGACCATGTCGTTGAGAGCGCGCTCGAAGTAGACGTTCTCGCGGGTGAATGGCCGGTAAGTCGCCAGTCGTGAAGCGCGCTGGTCGAAGGCACGCGTTCTCTGCCGGTCGAGATCCGAAAGGAGCCCCCGATTCCAACTGATCTTGTGCGGGTCAGTTGTGGCCGTAAGACTCGTTCGACCGCACTTTCGATCGTTCTCATAAGTATCGATCAACAGTCGCATGCTGTTGGTCAATGTTGTCGTTGAGAAGTTGTAGCACCACGCATCGCGATTGGTCTTCAGCCCGCCTGAATAGAGATGGAAGATGGCAGGTTCGCCGTATTTGGCGCCAACGGCAATGAATGTGCCAAAGTCGTCGCGGCGCTGGTTGAGCCAGTCGCCGGGGGTGTTTGGCGTGATCTGGATGACGGGTTCTAGCCCCGTAATGCGCTGAGCCGCTTGGGTCTTGGCGAGCTTGTCCTCTCGGGTGAGGTAGTCACCGATGTCTGTGTAGTGAATTCGAGCCGGCCCCGATCTATGCGGGTCCTTGACCAACACCGTGACCGCCACGGTGGCCCGGGATCCGCCGCCGAAGACCTTGCCGCCCTCTTTCCGCGACTGCTGCCCAGCGGTGCGCTGGTTGCCGCGGAGGTTGAGGACGTGGATATCGCTGAACTCATCCGCGAGTGTGAGGCGCATCCCGTCGGCGGTGTTGGAGTCGAGCCAGCCGCCGTTCGTCACGAAGGCGACCACACCGCGGTCGGCAATCCTGAGGGACGCCCACTTGATGGCCCGGATGTAGGAGTCGTAGAGCGAGTTTTTGTTCGTCGCTGTCGACCGCGCGCCATAGGTGTCCCGGATTGCTGAGTCAAGCGTTGGATAGGAGTCGTTGGCGTTGTTGTCATTGGCTGAGTCCTGGCCAGATGAGTACGGCGGATTGCCGACGATGACCTGGATGTCGAGGGCCTTGAGCCGCTCGAGGCGGGCGTTGTTCTGGACGAAGACGGTGGTGTCGAGGGTGTCGCCTTCCTCCCACGACTGGAAGGTGTCGGTAAGGATCAGTCCGGGGAAGGGCTCGTAGTCGCCCGGGTCGCCGAGCTCGCCGCGCAGGTCCTGGTAGGTCGTCTCGATGTTGACCGCGGCGATGTAGTAGGCGAGGAGCAGGATCTCGTTGGCGTGCAACTCCTGCGCGTACTTGCGAGCGAGATCCTTCGGCTCGATAAGCCCGAGTTGCAGAAGCCGGGTGATGAAGGTGCCGGTGCCGACGAAGCCGTCAAGGATGTGGACACCTTCATCGGTCAGGCCTTGGCCGAAGTGCTCCCGCAGCACGTCATCGGCGGAGCGGAGGATGAAGTCGACGATCTCGACCGGTGTGTAGACGATGCCGAGCTTGTCGACGGTCTTCTTGAAGGCGGTGGCGAAGAAGGTGTCGTAGAGCTGGACGATGAGCTTCTGCCGGCCCTCGGCCGTGTCGACGCCTTGCACCCGCATCCGGACTGAGTCGTAGAACTTCTCCAGGGAGTGGTTCTCGTCGTCGAGATTGTGCTCGTCCAGGGCGATCAGCATGCGCTCCATGGTCTGGGCGACGGGGTTATGCGCGGCGAAGTCATAGCCGCCGAAGAGCGCTTCGAAGACTGGCCGGGTGATGAGGTGCTGGGCCAGCATGTCGACGGCATCGGCGTGGGTGATGCCGTTGTTGAGGTTGCCGCGCAGGCCCGTGAGGAACCGGTCAAACTCTGCGGTGACCTTGGGATTGCCACCGTCAAGGAGGGCGGTGATGCGGGTGATGTGCCGCTGCGCGATGTCGGCAATGTCCTTGGCCCAGTCCTCCCAATAGCGTCGCGACCCGACCTTCGCGACGACCTTCGCGTAGATCGCCTCACGCCACTCGTCGAGGAACGTCAGTGCGAGAGTCCCTTGGCTGCCGGTCGAGTCGCCGTCTGATTCACCGCGGCCGTCGGGGCCGGGGACGCCGATGACGTTGATCTTGTCGTCGCGTTGCTTGACCAGCTCGATCCGGTTGACCATGGCGTTGAAGCGTTCGTCGTGCGCGCGGAGAGCCTGCAGGACTTCCCACACCGCGGCATACCGCTTGTTGTCCCTCAGTGCCTGTTCGGGAGTCATCCCCGCGGGGATGCCGACCGGCAGGATGATGTAGCCGTACTGCTTGCCGGGCGCCTTGCGCATGACGCGGCCCACGGACTGCACGATGTCGACAACCGACTTGCGCGGCGAGAGGAACATGACCGCGTCGAGGGCGGGGACGTCCACTCCCTCAGAGAGACAGCGGGCGTTGGTGAGGATGCGGCATACGCCGTCGGGGACGTCCGCGCGGAGCCAGTCCAGGCGGGTGTTGCGCTGGAGCGCGTTGAAGGTGCCGTCGACGTGCTGGATCTCGCAGGACAGGACCGGGTCGCCGGCGGCGTCGTCGAGGTCGTGCGCCGCGGCATACTGCCTCACCGTCTCGGCGAAGAGGGACTCGATGTGCTTGGAGTCCTTGATCGTGCCGGCGAAGGCGACCGCACGCCGCATCGGGGCCGGGTCGGCCTCGAAGGAGTGCTCGGCGGAGCCGCGCTTCGCCAGGCCGTTCCAACAGCCGACGATCTTGGCGGCGTCGTCGAGGCGCAGCTCGTTGCCCTCATCGGCGAGCTGGAGCTGGAAGGTACGGGAGACCGCGGTCTCGTCGACGGCCAGGACGAGGACCTTGTAGTCGGCGAGCAGGTCCTGAGCGACGGCTTCACCGAAACCGAGCCGGTGGAGTTCCTCGCCGAACAGGTCTTCGTTGTCCATCGACGCCAGCACGGCGCTGGCCTCACCAGCCTTGGCCTTCGACGCGTCGTCGTAGATCCGGGGCGTGGCGGTCATGTAGAGCCGCTTGTCGCCACGGATGTATGCCGCATCGTGGATCCGCACGAAGGCGGACTCGTTCTCGCCGGCGAGGGTCGTGCCCGTCGTGCGGTGAGCCTCGTCGCAGACGATCAGGTTGAACGCGGGCAGGTCACCTTGCTGTTGGGCCTGGGCGACGACGTCGATCGACTGGTAGGTCGCGAAGACGACGGTCATCGAGTCCGTCTCGCCGACCGCCTGGGTCCAGCGGGACTCGAGGACGGCAATGTTCGTCGTCGAGGGGAGGGCAAGGTCGACGGCGGAGATGTCCTCGTTGGTGGCCTTGGAGCGGGCGGTGGCCTTGCGGTCCGAGCAGACGGCGAGGGAGGCGAGAGGCACCTCGGCCTCGGTGGCCCACTCACGGAGGGTCTGCGACAGCAGGCTGATCGAGGGGACCAGGAAGAGGACGCTGCCACCGGCGCCGACGAGTTGCTCGGCCAGCCGGAGGGACGTGAACGTCTTGCCGGTGCCGCAAGCCATGATCAACTTGCCGCGGTCCGCGGTGGCGAGGCCGCGGCATACGTCCTCGATGGCCTTCGTCTGGTGCGGCCGAAGCTTCTTCTTGTCGGTGACCGGGAGCGCTTCGGGGGTGGCCCAGTCGAAGGCGTCCCAGTCGATAGTCGACGCCTCGAGGTCGGCGAGCCCGATGCGACGGACGGGGACCTGCTGGCCCTGGATCGCGTCCTCGGCATGGGCGTTCCACTTGTCCGTGGTCGAGACGATGATCCGCTGGGTGAAGCCCTCCTTGCCTGACGCCGAGAGGAACGTGTCGATGTCGGGCTTGGAGATCGTCGAGTTCGGGTCGAAGAACTTGCACTGGATCGCCACGTTGCCGCCCGTCAGGCGGTCGACAGCGACGATGTCGATGCCGGTGTCGTGCTTGCCGCCGCGGTCCGGCCAGTCCTGCCAGAGCCACACGTCGCTGAACTGCTCGGCGTAGACCGGGTCGGTGCGAAGGAACTGCGCCATCAGCCGCTCGAGCTTGCTGCCCTTGTCGGCCTTGGAGGTCGCCTGCCCGTCGAGCTCGTCCAGCACTTCATAGATCGACGTCGACATGGGTCGATCCTGCCCTACTCGGCGGGGTGAGTCTGGGGGGCCTCGCCGGACTGGCTCTCGGCCAGCTGGCGCATGCGGCGGGCCTCGGGTTTGGTGAGGGTGGTGCCGGACCAGGCGACTGCCTCGTCGAGAGTCAGGTGCTCCACGCGCGTAAGCTCGACGAGGACGTCACCGACGCGCCGGTCCCAGCGTTGTAGTGCTTCGTCACGACGAGCCAACGTGACCGCGAGTTTCGTCGCGAGGCGACTGATGCGTTGGTCTCGCTGCGCTGCGGCGATGCGGGCTCTCATCGCAGGGTCCATGTGTCGACGGCGCTCGAAAACTGAACAGTTGCGGCGCTTGAAAAGTGAACACCTCTGAGATTGGAGAGTGATCACTTTGGAGGACTGGGCGTTGATCCGGCGGTTG